>JAILKX010000240.1 GCA_024693415.1 Bacilli bacterium | reverse complement strand
CGATTTGCTGACCGCGTCTTTCGTCTTGACGGGGCAGACGGATAAAACCTTGGAATCGCACTTCACCGTCGAGGTGATGGTGCGGGTCGGGTTGGTGAGCTCTTGCTTGGCGTAGGCGGCGCCGCGGGGGCAGGAGTTTCCAGTGACGTTCATCTCGTCGTCGACTTTGAGATGGCATCCGCGCGGGCAGATGATGCAGGTTAATTCTGTGGCCATAATCACTTCGCCTCCTTCGGCATAAGGGAGATGGTAATCTTGCCCTCATTACTGGGCAAGAGGTTCTTGGGGATCGGGTCGATCTCCATTTCGCTCGGGATGATCGCCGGCTTGTAGATCTTCTTGAACGGGACGCCGTTCATGGAATAGACGATGTAGACCTCCTTGCTCGGTTTCCGGACGCGGAACTTGAACTGGAGCTTCTCGGGGGCGCTGTCCAAATCGATGACGGCGGGGACGACGTAGCCGACGCCGTCTCCGGCTTCGGTCTCGATATGGTGCTCGCCGCGCGGCAAATCGCCTTGGAGGTACTTGGCGGCGGAGGCGCCGGCGGTCTTGGCTTCGTCGACCACCCAGTCGACGAGGTCATGGACGTGGAGCACGTTGCCGCAAGAGAAGACGCCATCTAGAGAAGTTTCCATCGCCTGGTTGACGGCGGAGCCTCTGCTCCTGCCCTGCTTCACCCCGATCTTGTCGAGGAGGTTGTTGTTGGGGATGAGGCCGATCGAAAGCAAAAGGGTGTCGACGTCGAACCGCATCTCGGTGCCGGGGATCGGCTGCATATGGCTATCGACTTCGCTGATCTCGATCGCCTCGAGCTTGGCTTTGCCGATGACCTTGGAAACCGTGTGGCTCAGATATAGCGGGATGTCATAGTCCTTCAAACACTGGACGATGTTCCTGTTGAGGCCGTTGCTATAGGGCATGATCTCGGCGACGCCGAGGACCTTCGCGCCCTCTAAGGTCATGCGGCGGGCCATGATGAGGCCGATGTCGCCTGAGCCTAAGATGAACACCTTCTTGCCGACCATATAGCCATACTCATTGAGGTAGAGCTGGGCTTGGCCCGCGGTGATGACGCCGGCTGGGCGATCGCCAGGAATGCCGATGGCGCCTGCGTTTCTTTCATAGCATCCGGCGGCCATGACGATGGCTTTCGCTTGGATCTCGACGGCGCCGTCAGCTTCGGAAACATAGCGGACCACCTTCTCGGGGGTGATCTCGTAGACGTAGGAATTGAGCTTGTACTCGATGCCGCGCTCCTGCACCTGCTTCACGAAGCGGGTGAGGAATTCGGGGCCGGTCAGCTCCTCTTTGAATTCGTGGAGGCCGAATCCGTTGTGGATGCATTGGTTGAGGATGCCGCCGAGGAATTCGCTCCGCTCAAGGATGAGGATATCTCTAACGCCGTTATCGTAGGCGCTCACGGCGGCGGCCATGCCGGCCGATCCGCCTCCGATGATGACTAAATCGCGGGTAACCATTATTTGCTGACCCCCTCGAGGATGTTGCTGCCCTCTTTGTCGTATAAGACGTCTAGGGGCGAGATGCCATAGTGCTCGGCTAATAGGAGCAAGACCTGCGGCTGGCAGAATCCGCCCTGGCATTTGCCAAATCCAGCACGAGTCCTCTTCTTTAGGGCTTTGATGGTATGGGGCGGGACGCTTCTGGAGAGCGCGTCCTCGATCTCGCCTAACGAGACCTTCTCGCAGTTGCAGACCATCTTGCCGAAGTGCGGGTTCTTGGCGATGAGGGCGTTGCGCTCCTCAAGCTCCATGTCCGCGGGCTTGACGTAGGGCTTAACGCAGGGGTTCCACTGCTCCTTGAGCTCTAACCCAAGGGTCGGGGCGACGAGTTCGTCGGCCACGTATTGCCCGATCGCCGGCGAGGAAGCCAAACCTGGCGACTCGATGCCGGCAACGTTGACGAAAGTATCATATTTATGGGATTTCTCGATGATGAAGTCGTGGGTCGACGGGGTGGCGCGGAGGCCGGAGAAGACCCTGATCTGCTCGCGGAAGGGAATATTGGGGACCATCATGGTGGCCTGGGCCTTGACGTTAGCTAAGGTCAAGGTGTCGGTCGCGTAGTCCTCTTTGTCGTCCACCCATTCGGAGCTCGGTCCCACAAGGTAATTGCCCGAGGTCGTCATGGTGACCAAGATGCCCTTGCCCTTTTCGCTAGGAAGCGGGAAGAGGACGTGGTTCACGAGCCCTTTGGCGTAGTGGTCCAAGACGTAATATTCGCCTTTGCGCGGGCGGATGGACCAATCGATGTCCTCGATCATCGCGGCGATCTTGTCGGAGAAGAGGCCCGCGCAGTTGATGACGAGCCTTGCTTCGTAGTCGCCGAGATTCGTATGGACAACATAGCCCTTCTCGGTTTTATCGATTCCCAAAACCTCGCACCCGAGCTGAAGTTTCGCCCCATTGTCCACCGCGTTTTCCATCGCGTGGACCGTGAGGGTGAAGGGGTTCACGACCCCGGCGGTCGGGCAAAGCAAAGCGCCTTTGACGTCTTGGGAGACGTTAGGTTCCATCGCCTTGACTTCCTCGCCGGTGAGGAGCTTGGTCTCGACGCCGTTTTGCTCGGCCCTCTTCTTGAGGTCGCCTAGCATCGCGAACTGCTTATCGTCGAGGGCGACGGTGAGGGAGCCGCACATATCGAAATGGACGTCGAGCTGCTTGCACACCTCGGGGTACATCTTGTTGCCCTTGACGTTGAAATAGGCTTTCTTGGTCCCGGGGACGGGATCGTATCCGGAGTGGCCGATCGCCGAATTGGCCATCGAGGTCACGTCTCCGACATCGGTCTCCTTATCCAAAACGAGGATCGAAGTTTTGTAGCGGGATAGATAACGCGCTACGAAGGCGCCGATGACGCCTCCACCGATAATGATGATATCTTCCATATGCATTAATAAGTATAGCCCCTCTTATCATTGAATGATAAGGAAAAATCGAGTGAATTTGACGATTCCGGGGATATTTTTGAGCAGGTTTGGAAACCGAAATTTGAATGTGTAGTTTCGTAATGATATGAAACGCCCACCGGGGCGGATTCTTTGCTTTGGGCGATGGCGAAACTAGGGGAAAGCCAGCGCGCGCATGATATAATCGTTATCGAACCATGAAAATCAATCCAATTTTAGCTAAGCCGATCTCCGAGTTATTCGAAAGCCTAAGCCGGGCGAGCGTGGAAGACCAGATGGTCAACCGTTTGATTGAGGAAGCCCCGCGGTTATCGCGGAATTACCTTTCGGCCCGGCAAAAAGGCTTTGCCCCGGACCTCGCGGTGTCCAAAGCAATCAATAAGACCCTCAAGGAGGATATCTCCTTCGGCAAAGGCGCCATCGAAAGGATCGATAAGCGCCTCATCGAGAATAACCCCTGCTTCTTAGCCTACGATGGCCTGAAGGGACTCACCGACGGGAAGCTCAAGTTCGAATGGAAGAGCTATCTGCCGGGCGAGGTCTTCGTCGCCAGGGAGAAAAAAGTCGACCCATCGCCGAGCTTTTATGACCATGAGAGGCTCGGCTACTTCGAATCCGAGGTCACCTATCCCCTCATAAGCGACAAAGACGTTCCCTGGATGAGCATCATCCCCCACGAGGTCTTCACGATGGAAGGGCCGATCGCCAACGCGAAGGGCAAAGTCGCGACCTATGGATTAGGGTTAGGATACTTCACCTTCATGGCATCCCGCAAAGAGGAAGTCGAAGAGTTGATCGTCGTCGAGCGCGACAGAAAAACCGTCTCTTTGTTCAAGAAGCACCTCCTCCCCCGCTTCCCCCACCCCGAGAAGATCAAGATCGTCGAAGGCGATGCCTTGGACGAGAAGACGCTGTCCGAAGTCGGCAAGGTCGACTATGTATTCGCCGACCTATGGCACAACGCCGACGACGCGCTTCCCCTATATTGCGAACTGCTCCGCAATGAAAAAGCGGGCACCCGCTACGACTACTGGATCGAGGATTCAATCATCGTCTATTTCAGGAGATGCCTCATCAGTTACCTCTATGAGCAGGCGGTCGAAGGCTATGGCGACGATGCCTACGAAGAGGCGGAATCCTATGATGACGCGATCCTCTGCGCGCTTCACGAAGCGCTTAGGAAAGAGGTCATCAACACACGGGAAGACCTATATAAACTCTTTGATAATGAAATATGTAAGAAGATATGTATCAAATTAAAATTTTGATACCATGCCTAGAATAATTATGTAAGGAAAAACGCCAATGGATTGGCGTTTTTCCTTATTTATTGCCAAGCATAAGCTCCCAATATCCGCCCTTGGTGCCGTTGCGTCTTAGCAGCCCATCTTCCCTAAGCCGGGCGAAGATCCTCTGGATCGTCCGCGGGGATTTGCCGATGGTCTTTCCGATTTTCGCCGCCGAGGAATAGGGATCCTTTTTGATGAAGGACACCACCGTCGCCTCCTCGTCGTCCAGTCCGCGCTTCGGGGGATCGCCGCTATCGATATCCTTCTGGTTCCTCAGAAAAGCGAAGGTGAAGCCATCCCTGTCGAGCGAATATTCAACGCCGACCTCGGCTTCCTCGCATTCCTTGAAAACCTTCTTGAAGCCGCTGCCATAGGGTTCCACGTCATCCGAGAGGAAAAGCGTTTTCAGGATCAAAGGATTCCTGGCGATGGACGCCAGGTTTTCCCTTGCGAAATCCTCAGGGCGGTAGCCGATTGGGAATTCGCCGGGATTGTAGATCCGGATTTTTCCTGGGTGGATCGTGATCTCGTGCTGGGTGAAGGATTGGTAGCGCGCATGCGCGAAGCCGTTGCAGATGATCTCGCGGAGCGATGAAAGTGGAATCTCAGGCGTCTCAACCCGTTTGAAATCGTCGATCCTGGCCCGCCAGCGCATGTTTTTCTTAACGTATTCATAGGCGACTTCGATCAAGTCGAGGATATTGCCTTCGGCGCGATTGATGTCGAGGAAAGTCAATTTTTCGTCGCTAGCGAATACCGCAAGCTTCAATGTCACCGGGCTGCCTTTGCCGAAAAGATAATATCCGGCGTTCGTCAGGCGGCCATCGCGGAGCAGATGGAGCTTCGCTAGGATTGAAGCAGGCTCGTAGGCGAGGTCTTTGACCCTCCCGCACGCCGTCGCTTTGGCGTAGAAGGATTTGAGCGTCGCAACGCTGATATCCTCGACGGTATGCTCGCTAAGCTCCTCGTCCCACCGGTGCGCAGCGTCGTAGAGGAACATCCTCCGCAGCTCGTCGTTAGGCAGGATCCGGTCTTCATCGGCTGAGCGGATATAATAGACGCCGCGGCAAGAATACGGCCGGTCGCTCCCCTTGAACGACAGCTCGATGATGTCTTTCCCATCGACCGATTTCTTGCTGACGCTCGGCACGATGGTCGGGGAAATCGATTCGTATACCTTCCGCGATACATCGCGCAAAGTCGAATCGCTTACTTCCTGCCCCTTGGCTTCGCCGCTAGGGAAGATGCCGAAATAAACGGTGCCGAAACCATGCTTGTTCAGCATGGCGCAAACCGATTTCATCGCATCGGCGAGTTCGCCGGTGCTCTTTTTGAATTCAAGCGTTTCGCTTTCGGTCCCGAAGTTCATCTTCTTTTCCTCCCGCCACTATTATAGCAGGAACCAAGGCTTGTGAACTTCCTATTTGTCGTAAATTATTTGTCGTAAATTATGGCGTAGATAAAACCCGCGCCGCATCGCGCGGAACGGGCTATCGGTCAATCCTCTTGGAAGTATTTCGCGATCATCCTCGCCAAGGCTTTGATGTCCTTGTCGGTGGTGTTG
>JAILKX010000188.1 GCA_024693415.1 Bacilli bacterium | reverse complement strand
TAGTCGGGGCCGCCCCATTTGAGGCGGATGTCGGCGAAGGCGTTGCCGCGGCCATCGCTTCCGGTGGGGTTGCAGAAGAAGACGAAATAGCCGGCGCTTGCCCAGGCCTGCATCTCGTGGAAGTAGACGGGGCCGTATGCGCATTTGGGGCCGCCATGGATATCGAGGATGGCAGGGTAGGTCTTATTGGGGTCGTAATCGATGGGCAATAGGACCCAGCCATCGATGTCAAATCCCTCGGATTGGACGGATAGATATTGGGGTTCTGCGACATATTTGCCGTCTAAGATGGCGTCGTTGTAGTTCGAGATGCAGACGAGGTCATCCTTCTTGTTCTCATAGATCTCGGGTAGCTTCATGTCGTACATCCCGATGGCCATGATGTTGCCCTTCATGACGTCGAAGTCGATGAGGGCGCCTTCCCTCTTGACCACGGTTTCGATGTCGCCGTCGAGGTCGATCCTCTTGAGGTGGGTGGCGTAGCGGTCGGTCGCGGCGAAGTAGAGGTAGTCGCCGTCGACCTTGGTGGAGCGCGTTGCGCCCAAGGTGACGTCGGTGAGGACGCCATGCCCCATGCTCTCGTCGGCGGGGTTCAGGACCTTGGTGTTGCCGGTCTTCTTGTCGATCAGATAGAAGTAGGGGTTCTCGGAGCCGCCGTAACGCTTCTGGTCGGTGCCGATGAGGATGAGCTTATCGCCGAGGGAGTGGATGCTGTAGACGCAGAAGCGGTCGTTGAGGACCTGCTCCTTGGTGCCGTTAGTTAGCGAATACGAATACACGCCATGCCTATCCTTCATCTCGGGCTTCCTGTCCTCGCCGAAGTAGTAGACGTATTCGTTGTCGTAGGTGTAGCCGCTTACGTCGATCTCGGGGGAGTTGATGCGGGTGAGGCGCTCCTTCTTGGCGTTATAGAGGAACAAAGCGCCGCGCTTGCCGGAGATGAAGCCGCGACCGTTATACCAGAACGGGGATTCCTCGAGGACCTCGTAGTCCTTCTCGGCGTTGTTTCTGTCGACGACCTTCTTCTGCTCCTTCTGATCGAGGAGATAGAAGTCGGGGCAGGAAAGGTCGATTTCGGCCTGCAGGAGGTATTGGTCCTTGCCGATCGGGCGGATGTCGCTTGCCTGGATTGGCAAGGTGAAGAGCTTGCTCGCCTTCTTCGAAAGGATGTCCAAGCGGAAGAAGGCGGTGAAGATGTTGCCCTTCTTCTCCGATTCCTCCATGAGCTTCCCGCGGGTCGCGGCGAAGATGATGGTCCTCTCGTCGATGAAGGCGAAGAACTTGACGTCGCCTTCGGTGGTCATGCGGGTGTGGGCCCCCTTGTCATACATGTAGATGTCCGAATTGTATTTGTTCTCCTTCGGATCGCCTGTCTTGACGATGTATGCCGCGCGCTTGCCGCTTGGGGCATAGGTGAGTGCGGAGAGGTAGGTGTGCTTGTAGAAATCATCCAGTTTGATCGGCTTCATAAACAAAAAATCCCTTTCGGGATAATTTTAGTTTGTACGGCACCCCAATTCAATCGATGAGGCCGAAATATCTGCAGGCGTTCGCCCAGCCGTCCTCGTCGATGTCGTCGGTGACGTAGGTCGCCTCCTTCTTGGCCTCTTCCTTGGCGTTGCCCATCGCGACCGAGGTCCCGGTGTAGCGGAGCATCTCGATGTCATTGAGCGCGTCGCCTAGGCTCATGGCTTGGCTAGGCTCATAGCCGTAGTAGTCGAGGACCGACATGACCCCTTTGGCCTTATCGGAATCCTTGAGCATGATGTCGACCGCGAATTCATCCCACCTCGCCGATTTGCAGACGCCTAGGTGCGGGAGGATCAGGTTCTCCTCGAAGTCGTCGCAGAAGGCGATCATCTGATAGACGGTCCGGTCATAATGGTCGGGGTAGTGGCGGGGCTGGGGGAAACGGGTCCCGTACTTTTCGTGGGCCGAGATGACGCGGTCGTCGATCATGTTGATGTGGCCTTCGTTCTCCTCGATCAGGGTGAGGCCGAACTTGAGGCGTTTGGCGAAGAGGATCATCTTGTCGACGATCTCGGAGGGGATCGGGTAGCGGTAGATGATGTTGCCGTCGATGATGGCGTTCGAGCCGTTCATGGTGATGAGGCCATCGGGATGGACCGTGTCGAGGATCCCCGATTTGCGGATCAGGTAGAAGTTCCTGCCCGAGCAGATGAAGACCTTGATGCCCTTCCTCTGCATCTGCTTGATCGCGGAGACCGCGGATGGCGGGACGCGGTTGGTCACGTGCGAGAAAAGGGTGCCGTCGATGTCGGTGAACACGATTTTGATCTTGTCGGACCTGTCATCCATTTCCTTTCCTCCTTGCGATAGATTTCCATCAAAGGAGGCATTTCGCTCGTCCTGTGGTAAAATCTATTTCGGAATATCTTATGCATTACGATGAATTTGACAAGTACGAATCCCTAATCGATTCGGAAAATAAGCTCGTGCACTTCTATCAAGACGAGCTTGGCAACCGGTTCTATGTGGAACCGGGCTTCTATAGCGGCCTGATGGGCTTCAAGGAGAAGCGCGCGGAACGGTTCGATGAGATCATGGCCTCGATCGATGCGACCATCAAGAAGGAGCACAAGGTGATCTTCACCGCCGACTTCGAGAACCCCTGGATCACCCGCGAGGGCTTCATCTACCGCGAGATCCTCGACATCACCGACCCCCTTCAGATCTTCGTGGAAGACAAATCCCGCGGATCGGATTACGGCGACTAAATACCTTATATATAGATAAAAGCAGCCCGCGCGATGGCGGGCTGCTCTTGCGTTTGGCTTATTGCTGCGCCGAAGGGGAGAGGGTCCTCATCGACATCCACATGACGCGGAAGGCGAAGATGATGACGAATCCGAAGTAGGCGAACTGGGACATGAGGAATCCGACGGGGATCGCGATGACCGCAGGGCTGAAGGAAGCGAGCATCGACATCTTCATGGTCTCCCAGAAGGTGAAGATGTGGAACGGGTTGCGCTTGCCTCTAGTGAGCAAGAAGATCAATAGGCCCATCAGGAGGACGGTGCCGGCGTTGACGCCGATGATGATTCCGGTCCACATCCAGGTGTTGCGCACCTTGGTGGAGTTGTATCCGTCGGTGACGAAGGTCTTCCAGGAAGCGAGGATGGACTGGGTGAGGCCACGGCCCGTCGCGGCGTCGCCGGTCAGGGTGTTGCCGTTGATGTCCTTGGTGTAAAGCGTCTTGAGGTCGAGGCCGTTGTGGTGGTCATAAAGGCCGGAAACGGCGGTGGCGGAAGCGCCATTGGCCTTGAAGGAGGCGGCATAGAACATCTTCTTGCCAAGGAGGAGGAACGGAGTGGTGACGGTGGTCAAGGGGTTGCCGTTGGCGTCGTTCGAGCGATACTCGTCGGTATCGGTGACGTAGGGGTTCTTGTTCTTGGTGATCGAGGTCAGGAAGTCGGCGTCGGCGATGTCGGAATCGTTATAGAAGACTTCGAAGGCGACGGTCTCTTCGCCATTGCCATAGAGGTCGGTGGCCTTGTACTGGTACCACTTCTTGGTTCCGCCCATCTTTTCCTGCCAGTTGTTGGTGGTGTTGACGAGGGCGCCGTCCTGGATGACGAGGGAGACATCCCCGGCATCGAGGGCCTGCTCGAAGTGGAGAAGCCCGACTTCATAGCCATAGGTGGTGGCGAAGAAGGAGTTGCCGGCCTGAATCGACATGTTCGAGGCGAAGGTGGGGATGACCGCGAGGATGATGGCGACGAACGCCATGATCACTGGGAAGTACCATTTGAAGGAGCGGCCGCCTTCGACGACGGCCTGGTTGCTTATAAGCGTCCTGAGCCCGGCGAAGATCTTCGCTCTGCGCTCGAGGTTTGGCTTTTTGCGTTTTTTCTGATTTTTCTTATTGTTAGACATTTTTCATTCGACCCTTTGCAAAGCAAAGATAACAATACACGAGTTAACGTCTTTTGAAAATAGGCAGGTGCATATGCATGCAAAGGCGCATTGGGCGCAAAAACAGCCGCCGTTCGAGCCTTGGTGGCGCAGGTTTGGGAAAATGTTTTTCGCCGATAATCGATACACGTCCCCCATGAATTGAATCCCATGAAGCGATTAGCAAGACAAATCAAATGATTTGCGATATTGTTTATCACGGCTCAACTGGCTAAGGAGTATAGAAAAATGAAATACACCAAATCAGTACCTATCACGTTGATCACCGGCTATCTCGGAAGCGGGAAGACCACTTTGATCAACCATATCCTCAAGAACGCGAAAGGCCACCACATGGCGGTCATCGTCAACGACATCGGCGAAGTCAACATCGATGCCGACCTCATCCAGAGCGGTGGCGTCGTCTCTTCCGGCGACGATAGCCTCGTCCCCCTTTCCAATGGCTGCATCTGCTGCACCTTGAAGGCCGACCTCGTCAACCAGATCAACGACCTTGTCTCTTCCGACAAGTACGACCACATCTTGATCGAGGCGAGCGGCATCTGCGAACCGGTCCCCATCGCCCAGACCATCTCCTATATGGAGAACGAGTACACCAAGAGGGGCTATCGCAAGCCCTATTACCTCGACGCGATCCTTTCCGTCACCGACGCCTTGAGGCTCCGCGATGAATTCGGGTGCGGCGAAGCGCTTGAGCACGCCGAAAGGGGAGAAGAGGACCTCGAGAACCTCGTCATCCAGCAGATCGAATTCTGCGATATCGTGCTTCTCAATAAGGCCTCGCTGCTCTCCAAAGAAGAACTCGAAAGAGTCGAAATGACTGTAAAAGCCCTGCAACCCGTGGCTAAAATCGTCAGAACCGACTATTGCGCCATCGACATCGACGAGCTGCTTGACACCCATTTGTTCGATTTTGATAAGGCGGCGACGAGCGCGGCTTGGATCAGGGAATTCGAAGACTGGAGCACCGACGTCGAGAAGCCCCATCACGATGACGATGACGATGATCACGACGAGCATGAGCACCATCGCCATGACGAAGATGAGCATGAGCACCATCACGATGACGATGACCACGACGAGCATGATCATGACCATGAGGAGCATGAAGGTCACCATCATCACCATCATCACCACCATCATCATGCCGGCATCGAAAACGAAGAGGAAGGCACCGCGCTTGAATACAACATCACGACCTTCGTCTATTACCGCAGGCGCGGATTCGACTTCGAAGCGTTCGAGAAGTGGGCCGACGGCAGCGATCACCATCACATCATCAGGGCCAAAGGCCTGGTCTACTTCGTCGATAATCCCGACCAGTCCTACATTTATGAAAGCGCAGGCAAACAGAGGGTCCTGACCGGACAAGGCCAGTGGTACTCCTCCGCCTTAAGCGAAGAGCAAATCCAAAAGCTCCTTGAAACCGATGTGAACTTCGCCCATGACTGGGACGAAGAATATCAGGACAAGATGGTCAAGCTCGTCTTCATTGGACAGAACTTAGACGAAAACGCGATCCGCAAAGAGCTGGACCAAATCTGATCGTTCGATTGGTTGTTTGAAGCCGACGCAAAACGATTTGGGGCGACCCCTTATTCGTTTTCGTCGGTTTTTACGTCGATCGGCTCGTTCTCGATCGCGGTGTAATCCGGACTGTTTTGGCCCATCATGCCATGGAGGATATCCATGACCTGCTCCTCGGACATATCCGCGGTTTGCTTTACGAGGTCCTGGGTTTTCTTGATCATCCTGTAGAGGCGGAAGAAAAGGTAGAAGGAGATTCCGGTCACGAAGGCGAGGACGCCGAATATGACCGCCATGCCGGTGACCCAGCCCTGCTGAAGGACGGTGTTGCGCAAGACTATCATAGCGACGAAGGCAGCGATCGAAAGGACGAAGAATATGCCGAACGTGATAGCTCTCCTCAAATAAACCTTTGTGCCAGCGATCTGCTTGCTCATCAAGCCATCTAAGACGTCCTGATCGGGTGACGGCTGTGCGTCTACGACTTCGGTTTCGACAACATCTTTCTCTTCGTTCATTTTGCGGCCTCCTTATTTATGATAAGGCCCGTTTCGTTTTTGTGAATAGAAACGCTCGTCGGGGAAGACATACGATGTCCTCATAGAGTTGGAATAAATCCTTATAATTATCTTAGGCAAACATGAAGTACTTCGTAGCATCGGACATACATAGCTTCCTCGACGAACTGATCGCCGGATTGCAGGAAGCGGGATTCGATATCGCTGACCCGAACCATGTTCTGGTGATCGACGGCGATTTATTCGACCGTGGCCCAAAAAGCGTCGAGCTGTTCGATTTTTTGATGTCGATTCCGAAAGAGAGACTGGTTTTGATTGAAGGCAACCACGAACTGCTTTTCCGTTCTTTGATGTATAGAGACGAACCCCGCAGCTACGATTTCAGCAACGGCACCGTCAGCACGTACTGCCAAATCGCCGATATGCCCATATCTCCTGTACTGGATTGGTACGAGGTGATCGCCGCCCCATTCAGCGAAGACTATTACGGTCCGGAGGAATTCCGAAAAGAATGCGATAAAGGTCAAAAGTATTGGGATGCCATTAAACTCAAAGTCGAAAAATCTTCGATCGGGCGCGCAGTATTGAATGAAAAGACTTTTAGGAAATACCTGGAGATCGGCCCATATATCATCACGCATTCCTTCATCCCGACACTCATCCACGGCGATTCGTGGAGGGACAACCAAGATATATCCTGGGAAGAGGCGGAATGGGGATGTCCCTTCAAGCAATATGAAGCAGGCCTATTCTTAGATGAGATGGCCGAGGGAAAGGTTCTAATCTGCGGCCATTGGTATGCCTCCGATTTCCATGTCCGTTACGAAGGCGCGAAGGTCGGGGCCGACAATTCCGTCTATTGCGGCTACCATCTGATCGCCATCGATGGCTGTACGATTAGGTCTGGGTTATGCAACGTCATCGTAATCGACGACGAGGACTGGTCAATCGCCTATAGAGGCCAGCCTCTACGCCCTAAGGAGAACAATAAGGAATTGGATATCATGAAGGGGAGATTCGGGTGGGAAGAACCCAATAATTGATATACGCCCTCAACGGATTTATGAAAACGCTATATGTAGTCGCCGCGATTATCGTTAAGGATGGGAAGATCTTTTCGGCGCGGAGAGCCTATGGGTTCCAGAAAGGGAAGTGGGAATTTCCTGGCGGAAAAATCAAGGAAGGCGAAACGCCGGAGGAAGCCCTCAAGCGGGAAATTAAGGAAGAACTCGATTCCGAAATCGAAGTCGGCTCTTTCTTTATGAAAGAGGTCTATCAATATCCGGAGTTCCTCTTGGATATGGATGTCTTCGTTTGCCGGCTGAAGGATGGGCAATTGAAACACGAAGAAGGCATCCATGACGATGAGTCGTTCCTGAATATCGAGGAGCTGAGGTCGGAGCAGTGGTGCCCCGCCGATGCCGAGATCGTCGAGGAAATCATCCGCCGCCACAAGGCAGGAGAATTTCCAAAATAGCGGAGACGTGTATCGATAATCGGCCATAACTCGTCCTTTTCAACCACCGCTGAAAGCGTTATAGTATTCCCGCTCAAGCAACCTTGGGCATTGTTCTGGGGCCGTCATGGTTTTGACGGAGAATGAAAGACTAGCAATTGCAGTGGCCTGGTAAACCTAACTACCAAAAAACAATAACTGACAACACTGTCAAACCTTGGATGATCGGTGCAAACCGTTTGTCCGCTGCTCGCGCTTAATTTAGCACCTAACAATTGGTTCCCGCCACGCGGGACGAGCCCGTTCCCTGCGGTTTCCGCGTCTCACGCGCAGGTGTAGCGTCATACCAAGACGATAAGCGTCCCTTCTTGGTCGGGGAGGGATGACGAAAACCTAGACCTAGCCCATGGGGATTCGGCAGGATCCTTGCCCATGGGTTAAAT
>JAILKX010000137.1 GCA_024693415.1 Bacilli bacterium | reverse complement strand
ATAGCAGCCGGTGATGATCAGGCAATCGAAGACGCTGTCGGAGATGAGGCAGATGATCATCACCATGAGCAGCTGAAGCGAAACCTTGATGTTTTCGCCTAGCGGAATCGAGAACATCCCGACCACGCAGAGCAATGCGAGCAAGAGTCCGTTTTTGGTGATGCGCCTGACGATTGAGGAATTCATAGCGGGATATTATAGGCAGGGGAGGCAGGACTTTAGCAAGTGGGAAAAAGATATTGTGTCAAATGGTGAAATCGGCCAATAACATCACAACGAAAAGGCGGTTCGGCCCCATTTCTTGCACACGCGCCTATAAAGGATTAGTAGTTTATGCTATGATTTTCGGCAAGGAGGCGAAAGCCGATGGAGAAATACCTAGAGACCCTTTTGACGCCGTGGAAGATCAACGGATGCGAGATCAAGAACCGCATCGTCCTGACTTCGATGGGAGGAACCGACCTTTTCGGATGGATGGAGAAGAACCATTTCGACGAGGAGGGCGCCCGCTTCATCATGGAGGTCGCCAAAAACAACGTCGGCCTCGTCCTGCCCGGCTGCCAGCCGGTCTATAACCCGATGTTCGGGAGCTGGCTATACAAAAACAAGGGGATGTACCGCAAATTGGCCAAGTGGATGCCCGAATTCCATAAGACCGGGGCGAAGCTATTCGTCCAGCTCACCGCGGGATTCGGCCGCTCGTTCACCGTCTCCGAGATGATGGAGAAGCTCTATAACAACAAGTTCCTGCGCGCTTTGTCGAAGCCGATCATGAACCTCGACAAGATCACGGCTTCGGCCTCGCCCGCCCCGAACCGGTGGAGCGACAAATTGCCCTCGCGCGAAATGACGAAGAAGGAGATCCAGGAGTTCATCGACGCTTTTGCCAAGACGGCAAAGCTATTGAAGGACGCCGGGGTCGACGGCGTGGAGGTCCACGCGGTCCACGAAGGCTACCTTTTGGACCAATTCACCCTGAAATACGTCAATAAGCGCACCGACGAATACGGCGGGTCGCTCGAGAACCGCTACCGCTTCGCCGCCGAGATCGTCAAAGCCATCAAAGCGGCCTGCGGCAAGGATTTCCCGGTGTCGCTTCGCTATTCGGTCGAATCGAAGACCAAGGGATTCCGCGAAGGCGCGTTGCCGGGCGAGGACTATTACGAAGTGGGGCGCGACATGCGCGAATCCGAAACCGCCGCCAAGTTCCTCGAGAAGGCGGGCTACGACATGCTGAACTGCGATAACGGCACCTATGACGCCTGGTATTGGGCGCATCCGCCGATCTATATGCCTGAGAACTGCAACCTGAAAGACGTCGAGCACATCAAAGAATACGTCGATATCCCCGTCGTCTGCGCCGGCAGGATGACATTAGAAGAAGGGGCGCGCTCGATCGCCGATGAGAAGTTAGACGCCGTCGGCTTCGCCCGCAACTTCCTCGCCGACCCCGAATGGTTCACCAAGGTCCTCGAAGGGCGCCAAGAGGAGATCCGCCCATGCATCCTTTGCCATAACGGCTGCTTCAACATGTGCCACTACAAAGGCGTGCCGAACGATCAGGATCTCCACGATTCGTTGCACTTGGCAAGATGCGCCGTCAACGCCGAGATGATGCAGTGGGACAAGCACTACATCAAGAAAACCTCCTCGCCGAAGACCGTCCATATCGTCGGTGGCGGAATCGGCGGCATGGAGGCGGCCCGCGTATTGAAACTCCGCGGACATAACCCGATCATCTACGAGAAATCAGACGTCCTCGGCGGCACCTTCATCCCCGCCTCGAGCGAGTCCTATAAGGGAAGGCTACGCGACCTGCTGAAATGGTATATCCGCCAGATGGAGGAACTGAAGATCGAGGTACGTTTCAACGAATCCGTTGAGGACGTGCATCGATTTGGGAATGATCCCGTCATCATCGCGACCGGCGCGAAGCCGCGTCAGATGAACAAAATCCCAGGCCACGAGAAGATTGTTGAGGCCTGCGATTACCTGCGCGACAAATCGCTAGCGAAAGGCAAGGTCGCCGTCATCGGCGGCGGGCTCACCGGATGCGAGATCGCCTATGAATTGGCCCTCGACGGCCATGAGGTCGCGATCGTCGAGATGAAGGATGACCTGATCGCCCAGAAAGGCGTGTGCCTCGCCAATTCCAGCTACCTCCGCGAATGGTTCGCTTGGAAGAAGGTGCCGGTCTACCTTGAGACGAGCCTTAAGGAAATCGTCGTCGGCGGCATCGTCTGCCAGGACAAGGAAGGGGAGATGAACATCGTCTGCGACACCGTGATCTCCGCGGTCGGATACATTCCTTCGCCGATTGCCCAACCCAGCAAAAACGTCCAGCTGGTCGGCGATTGCGCCTCGGTCGGGAATCTTAGATCCGTAATTTGGGGTGCCTATGAAGCGGCGATGAGAATATAATCTCCGCAAGGCAAACCTATGGTTTATACCCCATTAGTGAAAAAGGCGGTCCTCATCATGTGGGACGCCCATAAAGAGGATTTCGACAAAGCCGGATACCCTTATGTTTTCCATCCGTTCCTCCTCGCCACCCAGATGGAGGATGAGGAAAGCGCGTGCGTGGCTTTGCTGCACGACGTCATCGAGGACCATGGCGACCGCTTCGACTTCGATTACCTGCGGAAAGAAGGGTTCCCCGATGCGGTGGTGGAGGCGCTCAAGCTATTGACCCACGACCCGAAAGTGCCCTACATGGACTACGTGAAAGCGATCAAGGGGAACGAGATC
>JAILKX010000124.1 GCA_024693415.1 Bacilli bacterium | reverse complement strand
ATCACGCAATATTGTATGCAATATAGGTATCATAATCAAGTGAGGTAAACCTACCATGAAAAAACTTAACCTACTAATGTTCCCCGCCATCCTCGCGATGGCATCCTGCGGCACCGCCGCAACATCCTCGGGCGCTTCTTCCCAGGCGTCCGAAACTTCTTCGCCTGAAGAGCACTCTGCTGTGCCCGTCACGCTGAAGGTCGCCTGCCCTGCTGGCGCCCCTGCCGTCGCTTTCTACCAGCATATCCAAGAAAGCGAGCAATATCTGGAAATCAACTCCAACGCCTCCAACGTCGTCGGATATCTCACCGAGAACAGTGGCAAAGACATCGTCGTCGCCCCCACTAACGCCGGCATCACCTCCATCGTCAAGAAGAGCGCGCCCTACAAGATCGCCGCCACCATCACCTTCGGCAACTTCTATGTTGCCTCCACCGGAAACGATGAAGACAAAACGATGAATAATGACGACTATGTCGTACTTTTCCAGCAAAACAACGTCCCCGATAAGCTCTTCAATTACGTCTATGGCGACCTCGGTTTGACCAACATCCACTACGTCAACGCCGCAAGCGATGCCGCCAAGGCCCTCATCTCCGGCGTCGATTCGAGCAACGACAACGCCAAAGTCGACTACGTGCTCATGGCCGAGCCCGCCCTTTCCACCGCGCTTAGCAAAAACGCCAACGCATCCGAATATTCGAACCTCCAGACCGCCTTCGCCGCCAAATCGAACGATATGGCCCTTACGCAGGCTTCGATCTTCGTCTCCAATAGCGCCGATGAAATTAGCGTCGCGAGCTACCTCAAAGACCTCGAAACCGCCGTGAAAGACTTCCTGGGCAACCCCACGGTTATCGATAGTTATCTAAATGGCCTTGAAGAAGAGGCCATCACCTCCAAATTCAACGCTTCCGCCGCGGTCCTCAAGACCATGGCCTCCAATGATAACCGCATGGGCCTTGGCTTTGTAGAAGCGGCCGAAAACAAAGACGCCATCGCCAATTTTATGAAGATCTTCGGAATGGAGAGCGTCAGTGAAGAGGTTTATTTCAACTACTGATAGCTATCCCTTCCTCTATTCCGCTGGAATCCTGTTCGTCGTTTTGCTTTGGACCGTCATCTCGATGGGCCAAGGGGCGGGAAACCTCGTTTTTCCTTCGCCTTGGGCGACCTTGGCGAAGCTTGGCGAGATGATGTCTGGAGCCTATATCTACAAATGCCTCGGCATATCGCTATTAAGGACCCTCGAGGGATTCGCGATCGCGTTCGCCGCCGCCTTGCTCCTAGGATCGCTCGCCGGGGCGATAAAACCCCTGCAGACGTTCCTGAAACCGCTCATAACGGTCTTCAAGAGCGCCCCTACCGCGGCTTTTGTCTTCCTGTTCCTCGTTCTGGCCGGTTCCTCGCAGGCGCCGATCTTCATCGTGATCATCCTCGCCTTCCCGATCCTTTACGAGGCCGTCATCGGCGGAATCAATCATATCTCCCCCGAAATCAATGACGCAATCAAGGTGGACCGCGGCGGATTCTTCTATCCGCTTATTAAGATCAGGATCCCGCTCGCCGCCCCATATGTGCTCGTCGGCGTCGCTTCGAGCTTCGCCTTGTCCTTCAAGACCGCGATCATGGCCGAGATCATCACCGGCAGCACAAGCTACGGCTTAGGGAGCCTCATCAATTCCTACCGCAACCAGGACCCTAGCGACCTGACCCCGATCTTCGCCATCACGGCCCTCGCGATCATCATAATCCTCGTCATAGATCTGCTGACCTACGTCCTAAAAAGATCGCTCGGGCTGCTCGAAAAACAATAAAAACCCATTCACGGGGTCGCCGGAATGGGTTTTTTCGAAATCCTTTGAGGGGTTACGGATCACGAGATCGACGAGATGGAGCCAAGCGAGCTCCAGGCATAGCATCCGCTATAGGTGTACGGGAGGTTCGGCACGCTGATCGAGCCGTCGCAGTCGAACGCGGCCGCCATTTGGCTCGCCGGGCCGCTTCCGATGAGGGTGCCGCCGTTGGCGGTGATCGTGCCATTGCTGTCGATTCCGTCGTAGTCGCCGCTATTCCCGACCGCGCCGAACAGATATCCGCCGGTCACGTTGAGCGATTTCGACGCGATCACCGCATCGTCTTCGGCGTAGGCGATCGTCTCGCCGCCCGTGACGTTGATGATATTGCCTTCGACGCTTTCCCAGGCTTCTTTGGCGAGCGCGTTGCCGCCGGAGATCGTTAGGGTCCCGTCGGCGTGGACGCCATCGTCGGAGGCGACGAGGGTCAAATCGCCACCGACAGGGCTAATAGCGGCATAAGCTTCATTTTCTTCATGGCAGGTGCCTCCTTTTTGGTACGCCAAAGATTAGGAGGGCAACCTAAAACTGCCTAAAGAGCTAGGGCAAATATAGATAAAGATATCGATTCTGCTATTCGAAGAGCTCTTCGATCGGGTCTCCGAGCATCGACTGATCCTTCTTGAGCCCGAAGTTATAGAGGCAGGTCTCGCCGATGTCGGCGAAGGTCGGGCGCTCTTCGAGGCACTTCCCATTCCGGATGGAGGGGGAATAGAGCAATAGAGGCACTTTCTCCCTGGTGTGGTCGGTGCCGTGGAAGGTCGGGTCGTTGCCGTGGTCGGCGGTGATCATGAGCAGGTCATCCTCGCGCATGTTGGCGATGAATTCCCCTACCCGCTTATCGAGCGCCTCGAGGCAACGGGCG
>JAILKX010000101.1 GCA_024693415.1 Bacilli bacterium | reverse complement strand
CGGCAGGACGAAAAAGAGAATAATCGGTTTCTTTAGAAAACCGAAGTTACTCGGCGATGGCGAAGGATAAACCCATCACGTCCTGCCATTTTTCGGTGATGGACCTCACTTCTTCGCGGTAGCTTTCTAGATCGGGGTCGCTGTCTTTCAGGACACGGTAGATAAGATTAGCAATCTTCCTTGCGTCCTCTTCTGTGCAGCCCCTCGTCGTGGCGGCGGCAAAGCCGATGCGGAGGCCTGAGGTCAGATTCGGGGTCAGCTTGTCCCCGTGGATCATGTTCTTGTTGGCGGTGATGCCGACCTCTTCGAGTTTGGCCTGCGCCTCTTTGCCGTTCAATCCGAACGACTCCACCACATCCATCAGGAACAGGTGGCTCTCGGTCCCGGAGACGCGGCAACCCAGGCGACTCAGTTCTTCGTCGCATACCTTCGTATTGGCCATTAATCGATACACGTATGCCCTAAAATCGGGGTGAAGGGCCTCAGCGAAGCAGATCGCTTTGGCGGCGATGATGTGCTCGAGCGGGCCGCCTTGGGAATAGGGGAACACCGCGGACTTGATGGGCTTGACGAGGTCTTCCCTGTTGGTCATGATCATCCCGCCGCGCGGGCCGCGAAGGGTCTTGTGGGTGGTCGAGGTGACGATGTCGGCGTAATCGCAGGGGTTCTGGCATAAGCCAGCAGCAACGATGCCGGCGGTGTGGGCCATATCGACCATGAAGTCGCAATGGATATCGCTGTGGCGGTTATGCTCGTCGATCAGCTCGCGGATCTTTTTGAAGTCGATCGAATAGGGATAGGCGCTGTAGCCAGCCAAGAATAGATTCGGATTCTCTTCGTCGAGCCGCTTTTTGATGATTTCATAGTCGAGGCGACCATCATCCCCGAGGGGATAGAAACAGAAGCGATAGTCGTGCGAGGAGAACGAAACGGGGGCGCCGTGCGTCAAGTGCCCGCCGTCATTGAGGATCAAAGACAAAACCTTGTCGCCGGGCTTCAGCAAAGCGTGGTACGCCGCGAAATTCGCCTGTGAGCCGGAATGCGGCTGGACGTTTGCATAGGCGACGTGGAACAGCTTCCTGCAGCGTTCCTCGGCGAGGAGCTCCACCGCGTCGACGTTGACGCATCCGCCGTAATAGCGGTGTCCCGGATACCCTTCCGCATATTTCGCGGTGAAAATGGACCCCTGGGCCTCACGCACGTCGATGGACGGGTAATTCTCGCTCGCGATCAATTCGATCCCGGCGTTCTGGCGGATTTCCTCTCGCTTGAAATATTGTGAAACGACTTTATCTCTCATAGGCAAAACACAAATTTAAGTATATCGGCAAAAATGTTGAAGTTACAGGGCGCGCGCTTATTTTTCGGGCGCCGCTTTGCCGCCGGTGTAGAGTTGGTAATACTTGCCTTTGGCTTCGAGCAACTGCTCGTGGGTGCCGCGCTCAATGACGGTCCCGCGCTCCAAAACGATGATAACGTTGCTATTCTGGACGGTGGAGAGCCTGTGGGCGATAACGAACACGGTGCGGCCCTTCATGATGGCGTCCATCCCCTGCTGCACGAGCTTCTCGGTGCGGGAATCGATGGAGGACGTGGCTTCATCTAGGATCAAAACCGGCGGGTTGGCGCAGGCGGCCCTGGCGATGGAGAGCAGCTGGCGCTGGCCCTGCGATAAGCCGGCTCCGGCGCCGGTTAAGACGGTGTCATATCCCTGCGGGAACATGCGGATGAAGTTGTCAGCATTAGCAAGTTTTGCGGCGCGGATCACGTCTTCATCGCTCGCTTCGGGATTGCCGTAACGGATATTGTCTTTAACCGTTCCGGTGAAGAGGTTGGTCTCCTGAAGGACCATGCCCATCGCGCGGCGGAGGTCGTGCTTAGCGATCTTGTTGATATTGATACCGTCGAAGCGGATCTTGCCATCCTCTATGTCATAGAACCTATTCAATAGGTTGGTGATCGTCGTCTTGCCTGCGCCCGTTGCGCCGACGAAGGCGACCTTCTGGCCCTGATTGGCGTAAAGCGATACGCCATGGAGGACCGTTTTGCCTTTGACGTAGCCGAAGTCGACGTTGTCCATGGTGATGTTGCCGGTGAGCCAGGTATAGGTGACGGTCTGGTCTGCCGAATGGGGGTGTTTCCACGCCCAGCGGCCAGTGAATTCGTCCGTTTCCACAGGACTGCCATCCTCGCCTTCCTTGGCATTCACGAGGGACACGTATCCGTTATCGGACTCAACGGGCTCGTCGATGAGCTCGAAGATGCGCTCGGCGCCCGCAAGCGCCATCGTGATCATGTTGACCTGGTTCGCGAGCTGCGCGACCGGCATCGTGAACGAGCGGCCTAGCTGCAGGAACGAGATGATTAAGCCCGGGGTAAGCCCCGCGACTCCCGCGGCGACGCCTAATCCGCCGACGAGGGCCAGCGTGACGTATTGGATGTTGGATAGATTGTTGGTGATAGGCCCGAGGATGTTCGAGAAGCGGCTCGCCTTAGTGGTGTAGCGGCACAGCTGTTCGTTCAATTCGTCGAACCCCTGCTTCGCCTGCTCCTCATGGTTGAAGACCTTGATGACCTTCTGGCCCGAGATCATTTCTTCGATGTAGCCGTTGAGCGCGCCTAAAGACCTTTGCTGGCCGATGAAGTAGCCGGCCGATTTCTTGGTGACGATGCCGACCACGATGAGGATCAGGAAGAAGAAGCCGATGACGACAAGCGTCATGACCCAGCTCGAGATGATCATCGCGACGAAGGCGGCGACCATGGTGACGATGGCGGAAATCACCATCGGCAATACACGGGAAATCATTTCGCGCAGGGTGTCGATGTCGTTGGTGTAGATCGACATGATGTCGCCGTGGGTGCGGGTATCGAAATACGATAGAGGCAGATGTTCCATGTGTTCGAACACCTGGTCGCGGATCACCTTTTGGGTGCCCTGCCCGACCATCGAAACCAGAATCTGATAGACATATGCTGAGATTATGCCGGCCGAATAGATGCCGACCATCACCAGAATCGCGGCGGTCAGATC
>JAILKX010000048.1 GCA_024693415.1 Bacilli bacterium | reverse complement strand
TCCCTCGATCCGTTCTTCGTGAGCGTGTCCTTCCCCGGCAAGCCGATCTATTTCATGGCAAGCGACGACCTGCTCCGCATAAAATACGCCTCCTTCTGGATCCGCCACTGCGCCGCTCCGATCCCCAAGAAGAAGGACGTCGCCGATCTCCAAGCCGCTTTGACCTGCATCAAGATCGCAAAGGAAGGCGGGAACGTTTGCATTTTTCCAGAAGGCAATCGCACCTATTCCGGAAAGCTGGCCCATTTGGAGCCCGGCGTCGCCAAGCTCGCCAAGTCGATGGGCCTCCCGATCCTGCTATACCGCCTGCAGAACGGCTATGGCGTCGACCCGCGCTGGGGAAAGAAGATAAGACGCGGCAAAACCCGGGGCGAAGTGGTGGAGGTCGTACCGGCCGAAAAGGTTGCCGAAATGGACGAAAACGCACTCACGTCCCTCATAGAATCCAAAATCAGCGCCCCGCTCGACCACAGCAAAAAGTATCGTTCCAAGACGCGGGCGGAGTTCCTCGAAAGGGTTCTTTACGTCTGCCCGAAGTGCCATAAGCTTCAGACCCTATCGACCGACAAGGACAGGATCTCCTGCACCTGCGGCCTGAGCGCGACCTATAATGAGGACATGACCTTCAGCTCCGAAGACCCTGCCTTCGGGTTCGTCGAAGTGAGCGACTGGTATCAGTGGCAGAAGGAATTCATCCGCGACTACCCCATCGAGAAGAAAAACGTCCTCCTAAGCGACGACATGGTCGAGGTTCTCTACTCGAAGCAGGACGGCGTAAAGGAGAGAATCGCATTGGGCACCCTTAAGATGGATCGGTTCGGCTTCACCGTCTCCACCCTATCCGATGACATCCGTTATAGCTTCTCCGACCTGCGGGGCGTAGGAATTACGGGAAAAAATAAAGTGGTGTGCTACACTAAAAAAGGAGATTCGATCACTTTCCGCGGCCGTGAGCGCTTCAATGCCTATAAATATATGCAGATGTACGCGCGCATAAGTGGCAAATTGGATGAATCGCTCTGATATGAAGAATGTGAAATCTGGGAAAATAGCGGCGTTCCGCTTCCGGATGGGCTCCTTCGTGGCCCGCATCGTTTTCGGGCGGATAGCGAGGAAGCAATTCGGGATCAAGCTCCGCAAGAACATCGAGATGCCGAAGGGCCCGAAGATCGTCATGTGCAACCACGTGACGACCTATGGCCCATACATGGTGGCCTTGTCCCTAAAAGGCGTCTATCACATGATGGCGGCCAAGGATTTCGTACCCTTCAAATACCGCCGGCTCCTCAATTATTGGTTCAGCCCGATCTGGAAGGACAAGAGCCTCCACGATTCCGGCCTCGTCATGGATTGCCTGCGCCTGCTCCGCAAAGGCGAGAGCATCCTCTTCTTCCCTGAGGGGAATCGCACATTCTCGACCCATCTTTGCTACATTTCCCCAGCCACGGCCAAACTCGTCGCGAAATCGAAGGCGACGGTGGTCTACGTCAACGTCAAAGGTGGATTGACCGTCGATCCGCGCTTCTCCTTGGATATCCGCAAGGGCAAATTCGAGATCAGCGTCCGCAAGGTGCGCACCCCCGAGGAGATCGCCTCGATGAGCCTCGAGGAGCTGCGGAATGACATCATCGAGAACCTGACCGTCGATGACGTCCCATCCCCATGGCCCTCCATCTCCGAGCGCCGCGCCGAAAAACTTGAGCGCGTCCTCTACCGTTGCCCGTGCTGCGGGAAGATCTCGACCATCAGAAGCGAGGGCAACCTCGTCAAATGCGATGCCTGCGGGCTCGAAGTCACCTATGGCGCGCACCTGCTTTTTGAGAACCCGAACAAAGAGGGTTTCAGGCACAAAGAGCTTTACACGTGGTACGCCGAGCAAGAGGAATACGTCCGCGGCTATGAAGCTAAGCCTGGCGAATTGATCTACAGCGATCCCCACGTGAGCCTCCATAGGATCGCGCTCGAACATCGGGACGAGCCGGTCGTCGAAGACGCCGAACTCAAGATGACGGACGAGACCATCTCTTTCGGGGATTTCTCGATCCCGCTCGACGAGATCATCGAGATGGCGGTCACCGGAAAGCAGGCGTTCCTCTTCTATCACAACAAGGAAACCTATAGGGCCTCATCCTCGACGATCGGGTTCAACGCCCTCAAATACCTCCAGATGCATTACCATCTGCGCAATAAGAAAACGGGGGCGTCGGACGACTTCCTCGGGATATGACAAAACGCGCTCAGCCGAGCGCGTTTTTCATCGAATTCGCATACACGTCCCTAATCTTTTGGGTCGTTGAGCCATTTCATCTCCTCGTCGGAGAGCTCTATCGAAAGGGCCTCGGCGTTCTTCGCCATCCTTTCTTTGCTGGTGGATCCAAGCACCGGGAAAGTCGGGAATTCCTGATGGAAGAGGAAGGCGAGGTTGATCTGGCTGACCGTGCAGTTCTTCTTGGCGGCGAGCAGTTCCGCTTTCTTGAGGACCTTGAAGTTTTCCCTGTGGAAATAGGCGATCCGTGAGGCCCAGTCTATCGATTTCCAGATGGCGAACCTCTTTTCGGAGGGGTAGCGGCCCGCGAGGAATCCGCGCGCCATCGCCGAATAGGGGGCTACGGCAATCTGGGTCTTCTTATAGTAATCGAGGGCTTCCTCATCGCGGCTTAGGCAGATGCAGCCCGCCCCGCCCCGCCAGGGGTCGATGACCTGGCGCGCCAAGGAGAAAGAGGGACTCGAGAAGCGGATCTTCTCCAAACCGTGCTCCTCGGCGTATTTGTTCGCCTTTTCGATGCGGTCGACGCGCCAATTAGAGACGCCGATCAGGTTGACCTTGCCCTGTTTCCGCAGGTCGTTGAGCATTTCGATGAGTTCCTCGGCCGCGAAGGAGGGGTCGTCGCGGTGGAGGTAATAGATATCGATGCAGGAGGTCTTTAATCGCAACAGGCTCTCGTCCAATTCCTTTTGCAGCAATTCCTTGGTGATGTGCCTTTTGTTAGGCCCCAGGCAGCAGCCTTTGGAGATGACCGCCACCTTATCGCGGTTGCCGCGCTTTTCCATCCATTCGCCGAGGATGGTTTCCGAATCGCGGTAGTGCCACGCATCGTCGAACAAGGTGATGCCGAGCTCGTCGTAGAGGTAGTCCAAAAACGGGAGGAACCCGCGGTCGCCGTCGTGCATCGGGCGGCAATCGCAGCCATAGGCTATCCGGGAAAGCGGCTTGGCGATCCCTTCGATTTCGAGGTATTTCATATCGAAATTGTACACGCACAAATGGCTGAGCGAATAGATTTCCGCGCTAGATTTGTAACTATTGTGAACGAAAACGTTTTCCCAAGCATTTTCCTTGATGACATATTGCATGCGCGTGATATGATTACGCCATGCTGTTTGGGAAGCACATCAACAAATATTACAAAAAATACTGGTACCTGTTCCTCATTGGCATCGTTACCCTGATCGCGATCGACTATGCCCAGACCATCCTTCCGGAGGCCTTAGGCGAGATCGTCACTTTGTTTCAGCACGGCGGCGGATCGAGCGAATCGCAGGTCATGCCGATCGTTTGGCGCGTCGTGATCGTCGCCCTCGTCCTTGCGGCGGGGCGCGTCATTTGGCGCGTCTCGATCTTCTCGGCCTCGTCGCGGATCGAGATGGGCATGCGCGAGGAGATGTTCGTCAAGTCCGAGCGCGTTTCCCAGACCTACCTCCACCAGAATCCGGTCGGCAACATCATGAACTGGTTCTCGACCGACATCGAATCGGTGAACGAATTGCTCGGGTGGGGCACCATCATGATGGTCGACGCCTTCTTCATGTCGGCGCTCGTCATCGTCAAGATGTTCCTCGTCAACTGGTTCGTCTCCATCGTCATCTTGGTCCCGATGCTTCTGATCGTCATCTGGGGCGCCTTCGTCGAGAAATTCATGTCCGAAAGGTGGCGCCAGCGCCAGAAAGCCAACGACGAGCTCTACGATTTCGCCCAGGAAAACATCACCGGGCTCCGCGTCATCAAGGCCTTCGTGAAGGAGAAGCAGCAGCTCCACGCCTTCGCCAAAGTGGCTTGGAAGAACCGCGAGGTCAACATCAAATTCGCCCGCATCAGCGTCATCTTCGACGTCTTCATCGAGCTCATCATCGGCGCGGTGTTCGCCATCGCCCTCGCCCTAGGCGGCTACCTCGCCTATAGGAGCTTCGGCGGCGATCCGCTGTTCGGTCTCGATTTGGATTCCGGCCAGCTCACCACGATCATCGGCTATTTCGGCATGCTCATCTGGCCGATGATGGCCCTTGGCCAGGTGTTCGCCATGCGGAGCCGCGCCAAGACCTCCTTGGAGCGCATCTCCGGCTTCCTCGACAGCGACGAGGACATCAAAGACCCCGAGAACCCGGTCGAGTTCACGAACCCGCGCGGCGAGATCGAATTCCGCGATTTCCACTTCGCCTACCCCGATGCGGATCATGAATCCATCAAGGGCGTGTCATTAAAAATCAATGCCGGCGAGACGATCGGCGTCGTCGGGAAGATCGGCTCGGCCAAGTCCACTTTGGTCAATTCGCTCGCGCGCCTATATAACGTCAAGAAGGGCTCGGTCTTCATCGACGGGGTCGACATCATGGACGCCAAGGTCTCCTCGCTCCGCGGCATGATCGCCTACGTCCCCCAGGATAACTTCCTCTTCTCGGACGAGATCAGGAACAACATCGCCTTCGGCAACGTCAACGCCTCGATGGAGCAGGTCTACGCGGCGGCGACCTTCGCCTCCGTCGCCACCGACATCGACGGCTTCACCGAAAAATATTCCACCGTGTCCGGCGAAAGGGGCGTCACCCTTTCCGGCGGGCAGAAGCAGAGGATCTCGATCGCCCGCGCCTTCCTCGAGGACGCCCCGATCATGGTCCTCGACGACTCGGTCTCCGCGGTCGACGTCAAGACCGAGGAGGAAATCCTCCATAACATCCGCGAGCAGCGCAAGGGCAAGACCACGATCCTCGTCGCTTCCCGCGTATCCACCGTCGCCTCGCTCAACAAGATCGCCGTCATGAAGAAGGGCGTTCTCGAGGCGTTCGGCACCCATGAAGAACTGCTCAAGACCTCGCCGACGTACCAGAAGATGGTGCGCCTGCAGGAACTCGAGCGCGAAGCGGAGGGGCAATGATGGCCAGCTACAGCGAGAAAGACCTGCTATTCGGCCACAAGAAGATGTCCCTTTGGGAGATCGTGAAGCGCACTGGCCGTTACCTCAAGGGCGAGGTATGGGTTTTCGTGCTCGCGATTCTGCTCCTCGGCGCCTCCGTCGCCGGGAACATGCTTTTGCCGTTAGTGGTCGAGCGCTTCACCAATAGCCTCGATTTCGCGGTCTCAGGCGCCACCGCCAAGACGCTTATCGGCTTAGGCGTCGGCTACTTCGCGATCGTCGCGGTCAACCAGTGCTTCCTCTACGCCCAGTCGATGCTTCTCCAGAAGGTCGGCCAGAAGATCGTCTACAACATGCGCGTCGACGTGTTCAACCATGTCGAGGAGATGTCGATCAGCCAGCTCAACATGATGCCGGTCGGCTCGCTCGTCACCCGCGTGGCCTTCTACACCGCCAACATGTCCGACCTCTTCACCAACACCTTGATCTCGATCCTCCGCAACATCATGACCATCGTCGGGGTGGCGATCGTCATGTTCATCGAATCGGTCCCGCTCGCCGGCATCATGATGGGCTTCCTCGTCGTGGTGTTCGCCATCAGCTTCTTCTTCTCGCGCTACGTCAAGCGCACCTTCCGCTTGGAGAGGGAAGGCCATTCCGACTTCAACACGTTCCTCAACGAAAGCCTCTCCGGCATGAAGATCATCCAGATGTTCCGCCAGGAGAAGCGCAAGAAGGACGAGTTCGACGTCAAGAACCAGTACCTCCGCACCATGAGGATGAAGGTGGTCCGCGCCTTCGCGATCTTCCGTCCGACCGTGAACTTCCTCTATTACCTCGCGATCGCCGTCACCTTCTTCAGCGCCTATCGCTTCAATCTCGCCGCCGGCTCGGTGGTCGCCTTCTACCTCTTGCTCAACAACTTCTTCTCGCCGATCCAGAACCTCGCCGACTCGCTCAATAACCTCCAGAGGGCCCACGCCGCCGGCGAAAAGCTCTATAGCCTCCTCGACGTCGCCCCCGACGTCGTCGATGGCCCCGACGCCATCGACATCGAGGAGTTCAAGGGCAAGATCGAATTCCGCAACGTCTGGTTCGCCTACGAGAAGGAGGAGTGGATCCTCAAGGACGTCTCCTTCGTCGTCGAGCCCAAGCAAACCTGCGCCTTCGTAGGCGCGACAGGCGCCGGCAAGACGACGATCCTCTCCCTGATCGTCAGGAACTTCGAGCCGCAGAAAGGCGAGATACTGATCGACGACATCCCGATCAAGAACATCAGGATCAAGTCGCTAAGAAGGGCGATCGGCCAGATGCTCCAAGACGTCTTCCTCTTCTCGGGCACGATCAGGAGCAACATCACCCTCTATGACGATGACTCCTACACCGATGAGGAGATCAAGGACGTCTGCAAATACGTCAACGCCGACCAGTTCATCGATCAGCTGACCGATGGATTGGACAGCAAGGTCATCGAGAAGGGCGAGAACTTCTCCTCCGGCCAGCGGCAACTCCTCTCCTTCGCCCGCACGGTCTTATCCCGTCCCCAGGTATTGATCTTGGACGAAGCGACCTCCAACATCGACACCGAGACCGAGGTATTGATCCAGGACTCGCTCCACAAGATGCGCAACATCGGCACGATGCTCGTCGTCGCCCATAGGCTCTCCACCATCCAGCACGCCGACAAGATCGTTGTCCTCCAGCAGGGTAAGGTCATGGAAAGCGGCAACCATCAGGAACTATTGAAGCAGAAGGGCTTATATTACAAGCTCTATGAGCTCCAATTCGAGCAAGCTTCCTAAGGCAGGCTTAACCCCCTGCCTTTTTTCTAACCTCGGGCGGCGCCCAACCATTATTCCCAATGGCTGGGGTGCCCGCCGCGGTCAAGACCCGTTTCGCCGAACAATTGGACATCGCAAGTCCGCCAAAAAAGACGAATCCGTGGGGGACGTGTATGCGAATTCATAGATTTTGCGCGCGCCTATGTTACGCGGAAACGCGATGCGCTATAATATGGGTCGAATGAATCAGGGGAGACAAACCATGAAAGAAGAAATCATCCAATGGATCAGGGATACCGTCGGCGACGCGACCGTCGTGATCGGCATCTCCGGAG
>JAILKX010000041.1 GCA_024693415.1 Bacilli bacterium | reverse complement strand
GCCCTCATGAACCTGACCCCGGTGGTGGCGCTCTCGCTTCTATGCGCCGCTGGGCCGTTCGCCCATCCGAAATTCAATAAGCGCAACCCGATGTTCGGATTCCGCACCGCGTTCACGATCTCCAACGAAGAGGCTTGGAATAAAATCAACGCCTTCGCCTCCATCACCTTGACCGCGGCTACGCTGATCGGCTATGTCCTGATCCTGGTCTTCATCGAATACGAATGGGCGATGCTCTTCATCCTCGTCCTTCTGCTGATGATGGTCCCCTCGTTTATCTACCACGAGATATTGCGCCACAAAGCGCAGAAGTAGGGCGGACATAGATTGGCCAATTCGCACGAGAAAACGCATACACGCCCCGCGCGGATTGCGCGCAGCTCAAAAATCAGGCGGCCATATTTTGTCCGCCGTGGCGGCATCCACCCCGACAGCTGCAGGCAGCTCGGGCGGAGCCCATGGATATAGAAGAAAAGCGCGATGACGTCGCGCTTTTCCTATAATGCCAATTTATGGAGGTAAGCCCTTGCTTCCTTCTCTTCGAGATGGGTCAATATCATCTCATGGGTCATGTTCGAGATCTCGCTTAAGGTCATATCCTTATATTTTTCATAGGGGATGACGTCGAGGATATCGATGTAGATGTTGGTGCGGTGGAGAGGGAAGCGCTTGAAGACGCAGTTGGTGTTCTGGAAGGACATGACGACGATCGGGCATTCCGCCGATTTCGCCATCTCGAAGCTGCCTGGCTTGAACGGGAGCATCATCGGGTCGGGGTAACTCTTGTTGCGGGTGCCTTCCGGGCAGATGCCGACGTTGGACTTGCCTTCCTTGATGAATTCGGCGGCCTTCTCGATGACGCGGGCGCCTTCGGCCATGTCGTTCTGGTGGATCGAGATGTAGCCGGCCTTTTTGCTTAAGCCGCCTACGGCGATGATCCTCTCGTTCTCCTTCTTGCTCACCGCGACCATCTTCCTGTCGCGGAGGACCTCAAGGAGGGAGATGTAGTCGAAGTTGCTCAGGTGATTGCTCACGAACATCGCGCAGGTGTCCTTGGGCGGGAGCTTCTCGAACCCGCTGGTTTTGACGTGGGCCCTTAGGAAGGGCATGAACATGCATGCGGTGCCGGACATCAGGTACTGGATGGGGCGGTTCGGCTCATACTGCTCGACCTTCGACCTTTGGAAGATCGCGCCGAGGATGATACACATGGTGTAGTGGAGGACATTGAAGCCAAGATAATAGCCAAGCGAATACAAAACGGGGACCCAGAACCAGATCCAGTCGACGTAGAGCCCGCTTAGGTAGAAGGTGAATCCGCCGAGGCCAAGCGATAGCACGGCGTACACGAGTACGTAAATCATACGGGCAATATTTAACCACAACCCGCGCAATCGGGAATAGCAAAAAAGCATTTTCCATGGATAATGTGCTAACATACCTGCGGAAACTTATGGAAAACGAATTGAAATCCCTTATTGAGCGCCGCGAATTCGCGAAGGCGCTCGAACTAAGCGAAGGGGCGGCCGATGCCGAATCGCTTTTTTATCGCCTCTCGGCATTATTGGGCTTAGCCAAATCCAACGAGGCCATGGATCTCATGGTCGCAAAGCGGGCCCAGTTCTTCGCCTACAACCCCAAGGCAACCCTTCTCACGAACTTCGAGCTGCGCTTCCTGAGGAAAGAATTCGCCGAGGCGCGCAAGGACCTCGAATTCTTTTCGTACCTCCCTTACGTTAGCCAGGAAATCGAAGAGATCCTTCGGGATTTGCCCGGCGATATCGCGGCCCAGGAGAAGCGCTCTTTCGGCGGCAACAAAATCGCCGAGGATGAGATTCTGGACATATTGGAGGGCTCGGATGATAACTTTGAGCTCCTCTCGGCCCTCAACGCCCTGAAAGGCAAAGACCTGTCGGCCTATGCCGAGGATATCTTTGCGGTGCTTGCCAAGGAAGGCGTCCATGACGACGTGAAGACCTTCGCTTTGCTGTTGCTTGTAAGCGCCAAGGACAAAAAACTCAGGAAATTCACTTTGCGCGGCGAGAACTATGAACTTACCCCCGCCTATCTGCGCCCGCCTTTCACCGGCGAGCCCTATCTAGAGACCAAGCGCCTCCTCCAAGAGGATTTCTCCGACTCCGCCGGCAGCAAGATCGCGGTGGGGCTGCTGGACCAGACCGTCCTCGCCCTATATCCGCGCGAACTCTCGGTTTTCGGGACCGCCCGCGTCCTTGCCGAGGCCTATGGGAGCCTCGCCCTCAATTACCTCGGGCAGGAAGACGAATGCGGCGAAGAGGCCAAGAAGGCCAAATCGCTGATCGCGCTTCTGCTCCAAAACAACCCGCCGCTCAGCTACTGAGAGGTCTAAATCAGTCACTTTAGCGCACGTGCGCATGAAATATGCGCGCAAAATGTTTGGAACTCCGCTCTAAGTGGAGTATATTAGTCATTGCTTTCAGCAAGGAAAACGTTTATGAAACACAGCATCAAGAAATTAGACGACTGCAAAGTCGAGTTGAGCGTCGCCCTCGACGCCGACGTCTGGCAGGAGGCCCAGAAGAAAGCTTTCCGCAAGCAAGCCTCCAAGATCACGATCCCCGGATTCCGCCCCGGCAAAGCGCCCGAAGCCATGCTCCGCGCCCGCGTCGACGGCAACCGCGTCATCAACGACGCCATCCAGGATTGCCTGACCCCCGCCTATTCGGAAGCGATCCGCGCCGAAAAGGTCAACCCCTTCGACCGTCCGTCGGTCGAGGTCACCAAGGTCAGCGACACCGAGCTTGAGCTCAAGTTCACCGTGACCACCTTCCCCGAAGTCGAACTCGGGCAATACAAAGACCTCCATGCCGAAAGGGAAGTCGCCTCCGTCACCGATGAAGAGGTCGACGAGGCCATCCAGAACCGCCTTAAGGGCGCTGCCTCCCTCGTTTCGGTCGAGCGCGAAGCCAAGCTTGGCGACACCGTCGTCATCGACTTCGAAGGTTTCGTCGACGGCGTTGCCTTCGACGGCGGCAAAGCCGACAAGTACAGCCTTGAGCTCGGCTCCAATTCCTTTGTCCCCGGCTTCGAAGATGCCCTCGTCGGCGTCAAAGCGGGCGACGATAAGGACGTCGAGATCACCTTCCCGACCCAGTATGTCGCCGAACTCGCCGGCAAGGCCGCGGTCTTCAAGACCCACGTTCACGAGGTCAAGGAGAAGCAGATCCCCGAACTCGATGACGAAGCCGTCCTCGACATGGGCATCAAAGACGTCAAGACCGTCGATGAGCTGAAGGCCCACGAGAAGGAATCCATCCTCCAGAGGAAGGTCAACGAGACCGAGCGCAAGTACTACGCCGACATCATCGACCAGATCGTCAAGGGATCCAAAGTCACCATGTCCTCCTCGATCATCGAAAGCGAAGCGGCCCAGAAGCAGGACCAGCTCAAAGCCCAGATCGAGCAGAACGGCCTCACCTTCCAGCAGTACCTCGAGATCACCGGCCAGACCGAAGACGAGCTCTTCGAGAAGACCAAAGAGGAAGCGAAGGCCAACCTCACCCAGTTCCTTGTCCTTGAGCAGATCTCCGCGAAGGAGCGCCTCTTCGTCGACGACGCCGAGCTCGACCACGAGATCGCAAAGCTTGCCGACACCCATAAGATGAAAGTGGAAGACGTCAGGAAAGCCCTCGGCAACATCGAGAATTTCCGCAACAACCTCCACCAGAACAAGCTCCACGAATTCCTTATCAAGAACAACCACTGATGAACGGGAGGCAATCTCCCATTCGTTTCGAAAGGAGAATCAGCTATGAATGAACCCGCAAACCAGTCCAATCCGAAGTCGGTAAGGCTTCCGGTGTGCATCGCGAGATCCCTAGTGGTCTTTCCCTCCATGTCGGAGGAGATCGAGGTCGCCCGCGCCATTTCAATGGCCGCGGCCGAGAAGGCGAAGTTCAACACCAATAGCCTGATGGTCATCGTCTCGCAGAAGGACGAGACCGTCGAAGAGCCCGGCTTGGATGACATCTACACCATCGGCACCATGTGCCGCATCATTTCCTACACCCAGATCGACACCGGCGTCCGCATCCGCGTCGTCGGCAGCAAGAGGGTGAAGCTCAGCAACTTCGCGATGGATGGCGGCGCCTATTTCGCCGACGCCGAGATCCTCGAATACGTCCACGGACCCGTGGATGAGGAGCTCGCGCTCACCAAGAAGATCGTCGAAGCGATCTCGAGCACCCCGCAGATCGGGCAGGCCGTCCCCCGTTCGGTCGTCGGCCAGCTCGGCAGGGGAATCCCGACCGAAGCCCTTCCCGATTCGATCGCCGGCTATTTGCCGATCACCCTCGCCCAGCGCCAAGCGCTATTGGAGGAGAATAACGTCGCCAAGCGCCTCGCCATGTTCCTCGAGCTCATCAACGGGGCGAAGGAAATCGGCGACCTCGAGCGCGACATCAACGAAAAAGTGCGCCAGTCGTCGGAGAAATCCCAAAAGGAATACTATCTGCGCGAGCGGATGAAGGCCATTCGCCAGGAACTCGGCGAAGACCCCAATTCCGAGCATTCCGAGGACGCGATCCGCGAGAAGCTCGAGAAGAACCCTTACCCCGAGAACATCAAAGCGAAGGTCAAAGCCGAGCTCAAGCGTTACGAGATGATGCCCGAATCCTCCTTGGAGGCGAGCCTCATCATGAGCTACATCGAGACCATCATGAACGTCCCCTGGTTCGAGAAGACCGAGGACGATGAGGATCTCAATCACGTCCAGCAGGTCTTGGATGAGGACCACTTCGGCCTCGAGAAGGTCAAGAAGAGGATCATCGAATACCTCGCGGTCAAGAAGAAGACCGGCAACCTCAAAGCCCCGATCCTTTGCTTCTACGGGCCCCCGGGATGCGGCAAGACCTCGCTAGCGAAGTCGATCGCCCGCGCCTTGGGCCGCAAATTCTTCAAAGCAAGCCTCGGCGGCATCTCGGACGAAGCCGAAATCCGCGGCCATCGCCGCACCTACGTCGGCTCGATGCCCGGACGCATCATCCAAGGCATGACGAAGTCGGGCGTGGTGAACCCCGTGTTCCTGCTCGACGAGATCGATAAGATCGGCGGCTCCAATTACCGCGGCGATCCCTCCAGCGCCATGCTAGAGGTCCTCGACCCCGAGCAGAACACCGCCTTCAACGACAACTACATCGAAGAACCTTACGACCTCTCGAACGTTTTGTTCCTCTGCACCGCGAACTACCTCGAGAACGTCCCGGCCCCGCTCCGCGATAGGCTCGAGCTCATCGAGGTCCCGTCCTACACCGAAATCGAGAAGATCAAAATCGCCTTGGGCTTCTTAATCCCGAAGCAAGTGAAGGCCAACGGCCTCGAGCCCGAGGACATCGAGTTCAGCGAGGACACGATCAAAGAGCTGATCGAGCATTATTCGATGGAAGCCGGCGTCCGCCAGCTGGAGAGGCTCATCGCGAGCATCTGCCGCAAAGTGGTCGTCGACACCCTCAAGAACCCCGAGCTCCCGCGCCCGGTGAAGGTTACCCCCGAAAAGGCGATCGAATACCTCGGCGTCGAGATCTTCGAAGGCTCGAAGAAGGAGAAGGAGAACCAAGTCGGCGTCGTCACCGGCCTCGCCTACACCGAATTCGGCGGCGATATCCTCCCGATCGAAGTCAATTACTTCCCCGGCAAGGGCGGCCTCGTCCTGACTGGAAAGCTAGGCGAAGTCATGAAGGAGAGCGCGATGATCGCGCTCGACTACGTGCGCGCCAACTCGAAGAAGTACGGCATCGACGACGATATCTTCCAGAAGAACGACATCCACATCCACGTCCCCGAGGGCGCGGTTCCTAAGGATGGTCCTTCGGCAGGCGTCGCCATCACGACCGCCATCATCTCCTGCTTGACCCACACCCCGGTGGATGCAAACGTCGCCATGACAGGCGAGGTCACCCTCCGCGGAAAAGCCCTCCCGATCGGCGGTTTGCGCGAGAAATCCCTCGCCGCGGCCAGGGCTGGCATCAAGCAGATCATCGTCCCGATCGATAACAAGAAGGATGTCTCCGAGCTTCCGCAGGAAGTCAAGGACGTCCTCAAGATCAACTACATGAAAACGGTGGACGACGCGCTCAATATCGCGCTGGTGTCCGCCAAGGCATGATCGACTTCCGCAAAGCGCGGTTCGTGACCTCCGCGGTCGACCTAACCGCGCGCCCGAAGCAGGAACTCCCCGCCATCTTGATGGTGGGGCGCTCCAACGTCGGGAAAAGCACGCTCATCAATGCCTTATTGGGTCAAAAGATCGCCTTTTCGTCCAAAAAGGCGGGCAAGACGAAGCTATTGAATTACTTCGAGGTGGATTCAAGGTTCTACCTCGTGGATAGCCCAGGCTACGGCTCAACCTCCTATGCGACCCTATCGACCATCAACTTCGCGAAGATGATGGAGGATTACGTGAAGGAGCCTAGCCTAAAAGCCATCGTATTGCTGCTCGATCTCAAAAGAGACCTCGGCAAAGACGATGAGGCCTTCATCAGGTATCTTGAGAAGACCGGCGTGAAAATGCTCGTCGTCCTCACCAAAGTGGACCAGATGAACCAATCTGAGCGCCACAAGGCGAGGCTAAGGGCGAAAGCGCTTGGCATCACTGATTACCTCGAGAGCGAATTGAGCGGGAAGACCACCCCGAAGATCCGCTCGGCCATCGCAAACCTTCTCTAAGCTCATGGTTCGCCGTGGGCTTTTTCCTTACGCGCACGCGCGTTCAATAATATATAGGGCCATCCAGCCGAAAATAGATACATGTCCCCCGCGGATTTGCGCAAAACCGCCTCTTTTCATGGAAGTGGCAAAAGTATAATAAAGGGCTGTAAGGTTAATCCAAATAGCAGCCGTTTCCACGCGAATATGCATACATGTCTCGCCTATTTGCCGTGAAATGTCTTCTTTTTGGTCGGGGTTCGGCGCGGCCACCCCGCAGCTATGCTCGGGCGGCACCCAGCGGGCCAAAATAGGTTCTATTTTGCGATTTCGCTTCCTTTTTGGAGGCGCGCGCGTGATAATACAAGCGTTCCGTTGAAGCGGAGGGATTGCTAGCCTTCCATCAAAGAGAGCCCCCAACAGTGAGATAAGGCATGGTTGGGCTGCATGAGTCGCCGCAGAGGAAATCGTGGAAGCCGCGTTAAGGCAAAGAGAGCCTAAGGGTCAAAGGACCTCTAGGAAATTGGGTGGTACCGCGCGCCGCGTCCCAATGAGGGCGCGTTTTATTTTTCCAGAAAACAGGAGGACACCCATGCTCGACAAACATTACGACCATAAGCTCGTCGAAGAGAACAAGTACAAGAACTGGGTAGAGAAAGGCTATTTCACGGCCGGGGACAAATCCAAGCAGCCGTTTTCGCTTGTGATTCCGCCGCCAAACGTCACCGGCAAACTTCATTTGGGACATGTCATGGACACGATCCCAGACGATATCATCGCCCGCTACAAGAGGATGAAGGGATACGATGTCTTATGGGTTCCTGGCATGGACCATGCGGGCATCGCGACCCAGGCCAAAGTCGAGGCGAAGCTGCGCGAGCAGGGGATCAGCCGTTATGATTTAGGGCGCGAGAAGTTCCTCGAGAAAGCCTGGGAATGGAAAGAGGAATACGGCAACACGATCCACGAGCAGTGGGCCAAAATCGGCCTATCCGTCGACTATACCCGCGAAAGGTTCACCCTCGATGAGGGTCTCAACAACGCCGTCAAGCACGTCTTCGTGACCCTATATAACGAAGGGCTTATCTATCAGGGCGAGCGCATCATCAACTGGGATCCTGAGCTCAGGACCGCGCTTTCGAACATCGAGGTCATCCACCAGGACGACGAAGGCGAATTCTTCTATTTCGTCTATGACGTGGTGGATTCCGATGAGAAATTGATTGTCGCGACCACCCGTCCGGAGACGATGTTCGGCGACACCGCGGTTTTCGTCAATCCAAAAGACCCGCGGTATAAGCATTTGATCGGCAAGAAGGCGATCAACCCCGCGAATGGGGATCCCCTTCCCATCATGGGCGACTCCTACGTCGACATAAGCTTCGGCACCGGCGCGATGAAGTGCACCCCAGCCCATGACCCCAACGACTTCGCCCTCGCCAAGAAATACGGCTTCCCGCTCATCAAGGTGCTCGATGAATCGGCGCACATGAATGAGCTCGCCGGCGAGTACAACGGCATGGACCGCTACGAATGCCGCAAGGCTTTGGTTGACAAAATCAAACAAGAAGGTCATTTGGACCATATTGAGAAATTCGTCCACTCCGTCGGGCACTCCGAAAGAAGCGGATGCGTCGTCGAGCCGATGCTCTCCAAGCAGTGGTTCGTCAAGATGAAGCCGCTCGCCGACCGCGTCCTCGCCCAGCAGAAGGGCGACGACAAGGTCCAGTTCCTGCCCAAGCGCTTCGAGAAGGTGCTTGCGCGATGGATGGCCAACTGCGACGACTGGTGCATCTCGCGCCAGCTGTGGTGGGGCCATAGGATCCCCGCCTATTACAACAAGGAGACGGGCGAGGTGATCGTGAGCGAGAATGAGCCCGACATGACCAAGTACGTCCAGGACGAAGACGTCCTCGATACCTGGTTCTCGAGCGGCCTTTGGCCGTTTGCGACCATGGGCTGGCATGAGAAAACGCCCGACTATGAGCGTTATTTCCCGACTTCGGTCCTCGTCACCGGCTACGACATCATCTTCTTATGGGTGAGCCGCATGGTCTTCCCGTCATTGCATTTCACCCATGAGGTGTCTTTCCGCAAGGTCGTCATCCACGGCCTCATCCGCGACGAGAAAGGCCGCAAGATGTCCAAGTCCCTCGGCAATGGCGTCGACCCGCTCGACGTCATCGAGAAATACGGCATCGACGCGCTCCGCTATTTCATCACCACCAACAGCACCCCGGGGCTCGACATGCGCTACAGCGACGAGAAGCTCCAGAGCTCGCAGAACTACCTGAACAAGATCTGGAACGCCGCCCGCTATTGCGAGATGACCCTCGGCGACGATTACGTCCCCGCCCCGATCGACCCGAAGACCCTTGGGCCGCTAGAGAAGTTCATCCTCTCGCGGCTTGAAGACACCATCAGGCGCGTCACCGCCAAGATGGAGGAGTACCAATTCGGCGCGGCATCGAGCATCCTCTACGATTTCGTCTATGACGATTTCTGCTCGTTCTACCTCGAGATGAGCAAGGTCTCGATGGCGAAGAAGGAGCTTGAGCCGATGGTCAAAGCCGTCCTCTACAAGGTCGTCAAGGACATCGTGCTCCTCATCTATCCGTACTGCCCCTTCGTCATGGAGGAGATCTACCAGTCGCTTCCGGCCCACAAGGAGAGCGTGATGCTCGAATCCTATCCGGAGTTCGA
>JAILKX010000026.1 GCA_024693415.1 Bacilli bacterium | reverse complement strand
GTCACGACGTCATTGCCTTCGGAATCCTTCATGACGCCTGCCTTGATCTCGTTGGCCAAAAGGATCTGCTCCTCAGTTGCTTTGTCCTTGTAGGAGGGATCTTCGAGGACGCGGTATTCATACATCACGTACTCGAAATAGGTAGGATAGAGCTCGCCATAGAGGGTGCCATCCATATCGAACACCGCGAGGCGGTCTTCCTTCTTTATGTAATTCTCGTTCTTCTCGTCCACCGAGGCGGAGACAAAGCTCTTGAGGGCTGTCAGGGAATCGCAGGCATTCCAATATTCGAAGTCCGTGCCTTCGGATTCACTGCTATTAGGCGTCGCGCATGAGATGAGCATCAAGGGCGTCATCAGAAATAAGACAAATCTTTTCATGAATTCAAAACTCCTTACAGCCAATATTATTGGCGTCTTTATCCAAAAATGAATAAGGAAAGCGCTTAAAAGCCTAGGCAACGCCAAATGGTTTTAGCAAAAAGCTTATCGGAAAGCGGCGGGTTAACGCTGCTGCCCCCATCCTGTTCATAGGGATCTTTGGAACACCTCGACGGCGTCGTCCCTCACCAGAAAAAGCTCGGTCTTCATTCGCCGTGAGAACGCGATAAGTCAGTTCCAACTGTGCAAACCGAAGCAAAAAATCAAAGAAATATGGAAAATAGGCGGCGCCTTTTTGTTAAGTTTGCGCCATGTTTTTATAAACTTAGGAATAATACTTCTACAAAATGTAGGTTTTATCGAAACAATTTCGATTTTGATCAATTTCAGCGATTTGTTTAAAAACAAAATAGAAGTAAAATATCAGCAGCCAAAGAGATTGTCGTTGTATTTCGATCGAAAAGAGAAGGATGTTCTTTGGCTTACGCAAAAACAACGAATGGAGAATTCTATGAGACGCTCAAACATCATCGTTCTGGTCCTGTCCGCGGCATTGCTTGCTTCTTGCGGCTCGACAAACCCATCATCTTCGTCTTCCGCTTCAACCCCTGCCGAGAGCAGCGTCGAGGAAGAATCTTCCAGCGGCCGCACGAGAACAAGCTCTTCGAGCTCCGTTTCCAAAGCAACGGAGGCCGAGCTTCCGGAGACCCTGCCGACGATTCAGGGCACCGAGATCGCCTATGTCGAAGGCTTAGCCTCCGGCGGCGAAAGCGATGCGGCAAACGATCCCGGCAAACTGTATGAATGGCACGGCGATGGCGGCGTCATCAGCGGCATGGCATATAAAGATGGCGAATATTCGTTCAACTACACCCCCGGCTGGCAATGGTACAGCTGCCAGCTCTTCTACAAGCTCCCCTACGGAAAAGCCGGCGACAATTACACGGTCCGCCTCCGCCTCTACAGCGACGTCGACGGAAAGATAACCGTCAACGGCAATGTCTTCGACCTCGTTTGGGGCTGGAATGTCCTGACATTCGATGTTGCTTATAACGACGGCGTCCTCCTCTCGGTCCAGCTTGGAGTCATGTCCGACAACTCCTTCATGCAGGGCTCTTTCATGAAGATGAAGGACATCGAAGTCTATGACGCGGTCAACACCTACCACAAAATAACGTTCAAGGTCGGCGAAGAGACGCGGAAATCCATCCAGGTCCGCGAAAACGAACTGGTCAAAGCCCCCACGATCACCATTCCGGACGGCAAATTACTGGTCGGATGGTACGATGGCGAGGAAGCCTTTGATCCAAGCGTCCCCGTAACCGCCAGCAAGAACTACGTCGCCAAGATCGTGGACGCGTCGGAAGTCACCACCGCCAAGGTAAGCTATAGCTTCTTGGGCGAGGTCATCGCCGTCCAGGAAGTCGCCGCCGGAAGCGCCGCCGACTACAGCACGATCCCCGCGCCCTTCGGCTACAAGATCGATGGCTTCTTCCTCGACGCGAACTTCGACACGGCATACACCAACCAGAAGATCGACGGGGACACCACGATCTATATCAAAGCTCACGTGGCCCCGACGACCTACTATCACAACAACGAAGTTGCCCGCGAGGAAAGCCAAGGCGAAAACGGCGAATTCCGCCTCGTATACCAAAACAATGGATTCGATGCCAGCTGGAATATCCAAGTGAACTTCGCCCCGCTCCCCATCGGTGAGGTCGGCAAGCAATACACCTTCAGCTGCGAGTACACCCTCACAGGCACCGATGCGGCTGGATCCTATCAGATCTATGACAGCTCCTCGATTTCTGCCGGCGAAGTCCCGGTCACCGAGGAATACAAGACATTGAGCGCCACCTACGATGGCGGCACGCTGACAAGCGGCAACAAGTTCACCATCGAGCTCGGTTTGTCCAAGCCAAGCGCCGGTGACGAAGGAAGCGTCACCTTCCAAGTCCGCAACCCGAAGGTCACGGAAGTCGCATAAGAACTTCAGAATCAATTGGCCTCAGCCCCCCCGCTGAGGCCTTACTGTTTCATTATGAAAAGATCGCCATTGCTATTCCTTGCAGGCGTTGCCCTCGCTTCCTGCGGTGGGCCAAGCGCTTCCAGCCAATCTTCCGCGTTGAACTCCTCCGCGGAGGAACCCGCTTCCACGGAAGAACTCACCTCTGTGGAAGAGGAGGTTTTGGACTACCATCCCGAAGGATATAGCCTCACCTGGTCCGACGAATTTGACGGCAACGCATTATCAACGGACGATTGGGGCTATGAAATAGGGAACAACAACGGCTGGGGTAACAACGAATTGGAGTATTACACCGACCACAACGAACGCGTCGAGAACGGCCTGCTGACGATAACGGCAAAGGCCGAGGAGACCGTTGACGATGACAAAGCCTTCCATTACACGTCATCCCGCCTATTGACCCGCCACAAGCGCTATTTCACATATGGATATATGTGCGCGCGCATACGCCTGCCCCTAGGCACCGGCCTATGGCCCGCATTTTGGATGATGCCGGAGAAGAACTTTGAGGGAGAAGGCCACACCTGGTGGCCGACCCCCGGGGAAATCGACATCATGGAAGCCAAGGGCAGACTGCCCGAAAATGCCTCTGGCGCCCTGCATTATTCCTCTAACGGCCTAGGGGGCAACCACACCTACCAAGCCAAGGAAGACACGGGGTTCGGAAGAATAGACGATTTCCACGTCTACGCGATTGAGTGGACCGACGAGAAGATCGTTTGGCTCCACGATGGGAACCCTTTCTTCACGGTTGAGAAATCCGTGTGGAACCGCGGCTATGGAGTCGAGGACGACACGCCGTTCAACAAGGACTTCTTCTTCATCCTGAACCTTGCCGTAGGAGGCAACTTCGACGGAGGAAGAAAGCCGGACGACACGTTCGAGTCCGCGGATATGGACGTGGACTTCGTCCGCTGCTACCAAATCTAAGCAACCCGCAAAGACCAAAAGGCGGCCTTCGCCAAGCGCGACAATGCCTTCGGTCTTTTTTTCATTGAACCGCTTAAGCAAGGATAACGAAAAAGAGCGCGGTAGAACCGCGCCCCTAAGGAGATTAGAAGCCTGGGTTATGCCTTCTTTTTGAGGATTGGAAGGACCCAAACCAAGCCAAGCCAGACGATGATTCCGACGCCCAATGCAGCTTCTGCGCCGATCAAGACGCCGCGCCAGGGGAAGATCTTCCTTTCGATCTTCGCGTCGCTGATGTCAGCCTTCACCTCGTCATTGCTCGTATCGTAATGAGTCGCCGTATAACGGGTATTGATATAGGTGAATAGGACGTTGTGGGCGGCCATCTTCGCGCAGTAGACGGTCGTTGGATCGCTCATATCAAGCGGGGAGGCAATCGTTCCCGGGTTGAGCCAGATGTCGTTGCCGGCGCGGATGCCGCGGGTTGGGTTCATCGCGCCGCCGCCATTGCTCCAGTCGGTGACGACGGTGCCGCGGAAGCCCCATTCGCCGCGAAGGACATCGATGTTCTGGGCGGCGTTGGATCCGCACCAAATCGATCCGATGTTGTTGAAGCCCGACATGATGCCGACGGTCTTGCCTTCCTTGACGGCGATTTCAAAGGGACGGAGGTAGATTTCGCGATACGCCTGCTCGCTCAGCCAAGTGTTGACGTCGCGGGGGTTCGGCCCTTCCTCAGCGAGGGTGAAGTGCTTCACATAGGCGTATAAGCCATGGTTCTTCGCGCCCAGGCAAACGTTCGCCGCCATCTTTCCGGAAAGGAGAGGATCTTCGCTGTAGTATTCGTAGTTGCGTCCGGAATAGGGCGTGCGGTGGATGTTGACGCCAGGGGCGTACCAACCGGTAATGCCGGTGGCCTTGGCCTCCATCGCCGCGCTGGTGCCCATTTGGTAGGCGAGGTTCTTGTCCCAGGTCTGTCCGATGAGGACTTCGCACGGGAAGGCGGTCCATTGGCCGTTGTCGAGCCCGGCCTTGGTGGTGTTTTGGTTGAATCCGGCGGGGCCGTCGAAGTCAAAGCATTCGAGTTTGCCGACGCTATTGATCGCGGGCGTCCCAAAGCCTGAATTCTCAACGTTGTCCTTCAGTTCCTTGATGGTGAACTGGTTGACGAGGTCGACGAGCTTTTCGGAATCGTAATCGTCGCCGATTTCGTTGATGAGGGCATCGTTGAAGGTGCCGTCGGAATCGTTGAGCCAAAGGCCCTTATCGACGCCCGTCGTCGGCATCTCGGTCTGATCGAAGGCGGGATTGGTATAGCTTCCGGAGCTTCCGACGTTGCCGGTGCCGACATGTTTGACGGACAACCCCCAATCCCAGAAGCCGTCTTCGCGAGTCAGCTGCGCCGGCGTGGAGGCAAACGCCTTGGATCCATCGATGGGCATGTCGCCATAAGCCGTATCGCCGGTGAAGCGATTGGCGATATCGTTCCCGGTCACCGGGTCTTTATCGATGTTGACGTCGGCAGCCAAGTCGACTTTCAAAGAGGTTTCGGAGCCGCTTTGCATCGCCTTCGCGTAATGGGAGTTCTCGTTGAAGGAGATGGTGTAGGCGCCCTTGTCCAATTCGTAGCCGCTATGCCCATCGCCATCGGAGTCATAGCAGTCGTAGGAGGCGAGGTCATAGAAGCGGAAGGAACACTTCAGTCCGGTCTGGGCCTTTCCGGGCTCGATGCTGATGGTTTTGCAGAAATCGAGCAGCTGGATCGAGGATTTTTCCGTCTGGCCAGGGACGTAGGGCACGTGCCCATAGATCTGCATGACGTCCTTGCCCGCGACCTCACCCGTATTGGAGCAGGTGAATTCGAGGGTATAAAGCTTATTCGGGTCGGTGGGGTCGAGGGTGGTTTCGTTGCCCTCTTCGTCATAGACGCCGTCGAGGCTCCACTCGAAGGTGGTGTAGCTCAATCCGTGCCCGAAGGGGTATTGCACGACGCCCTCGTAGCCGCCGACATCATTCCAATAATGCTCGGCATCCGCGGTTTCGTAGAAGCGATACCCGACGTAAATTCCCTCGAGGTAGCCGATATTATTGCTTACGGCGTTGTAGTTGACGAAGCTCGGCGCATAAAGGGGGTTGGCGTCTTCGTTGCCCGAGCCCACATAGGAGAAGGTATCCGTAGTGCGGCCGCTTGGGTTGACGCTTCCGCTCAGGATGCGGGGAATGGCGAGGGCGCCCGATTGGCCCATCAGGCCGACGTTGAGCGCCGCGCCGACGTCATAATCCTCGAGGAAGCCGAGCTCCATGGTGTTGGAGGAATTGATGATCACGGTCACCTTGTCGAAGCGATCGGTGACCATCTTCAGCATATCCTCTTCCCTTTGGGAGATGTGGAGATAGCTGCGCGAATGGTCTGCCGCTTCGCCGATGGTGGACGAATAGGTGGGGACTTCGCCGACGTTTTCGCCGCATACGCGGGACAAAACGACGACGGCCTGATCGGAAAACTCCTCGGCGCGCGCAAGCATTTCCTCGCTATAATCGCTCGCTTTGGGCTCGCGTAAGGCGATGCGGGCGGAATTGCCCGTCCCGAATTTCCCCTTAAAGCTGGTGTTGTCGTAATCGGTATAGAATTTGGTAAGCTCCGCGTTCGTCTCCCAGCCCTCCTTTTCGAAGGCTTGGAGCAGGGTGACGGCGGCCTCGTCGCGAATGGTGGAGGAGCCTGACCCGATGCCGGAAAGCAAGAAACCGTTATCGGTGGACGCCCAGCCGAACACGTTCACCTTCTTGTTGGCGTAAGGAAGGGTCTTCCTTTCGTTGCGAAGCATGGCGATCCCGTCTTCCGCGATCCGCTGGCAGAGGGCATCGCTTGTCGCGGCGGCTTGCTTGAATTCCTCGCCGAATCGCTCGGTCTGATCGAAAAGATCATCGAGCATGCCGGCATATTGGCTGGCTGCTATCGGCGCGGCGATCGCCACGGCCGCCAAAAGGGAGCAGCCAACGATTGAAGCAATGTGTTTACCTTTTAATTTCATAAGTCATCCTCGTTCTTAAAAAAGTTGGTGCATTAGCTTTGCCAATGCACCAATCTAAGCGCAAAACGTGCTATTTTGCAACGAAACTTAGTCCGACTAAGCCGTTGCGCCACTCGTTTCCGGAGCCGGTGGCGCCGGAAATGGTGCGCAGCTGATAGGTCCCATCGGATAGTTCGAACGAGACGGATTGCTGGCCTTCGAAGGCGTAGACGTTAGGTCCATCCCCATCGCCGGGGCCGAAGTGCATGAAGTACTCCTTGCCGGCTTCGAGCTTGCCGGTGAGGTCGGCGCTCAGGGCGAAGGTGCCTTTGGTGGCCTCGGGGGATTCGGGGGTCAATGCCAATTCGGCTTCTACGCCGGAATCGCCGCCGACGATCATTTCCCAGGTATCCAGTGCCTGAACCGAGAAGCGATAGTCGCCATTATCGTTGTTCACGATGCCGGAATAGGCGCCGCTATAGGTGACGATGGCTTTGCCGTCTGCGTTCGCGATGGTGACCGCTTGGCCTTTGACGTAATCCCCGCCGAGGAACTTCAAGACCGCGAGGTTGGAGGACCAGTCGGTCGTGGTGGATTTAGCGAAGGTGACCTCGCCGCCGTTGACGGGATCGGTTATCGTCTTTTCGGTCATCGTGGAAGCATCCCAGTTGATGTTGTGCTCCTTCGCGACCGGATTTCCGCCGGCATCGTAATGGAAGTGGAAGAAATAGGGATTGGCATTGCCAAGCTTGTCGGTGATGTCAAAGGCGATCTCGAAGGTGCCGGAGGAGGTCAATTGGTCCTCGATGGTGGTTTTGATCGGGTTCTCCGCGGAATACGAGGCGATTTCGGTCCAAGCGTAAAGCTCTTGGATATCGCACAGGACCTTGCCATCCAAATCCGCCGGGTCGAGGTGGCTGAATTTGCCCTTGACGATGGCGTAAGCCTTGTTGTCCTCAACCTTGAGGTCGATGTCGGTCGCGTTCATGGACGGGGTGGTGTTATCGACGATGATAAGTCCATAGTTCCCCCAGAACTCAGAGCCGGATTCGGATCCGGGGCGGCCGATGAGGCTATAGACGCGGTTGCCGATGGTGATCGTCTGATCGACGGTTTCGCTCACCTTCCAGTCGCCGGGCTCACCAATGTCCTGTCCTTCGGTGTTCGCTAGGCCGAAGTGCATGGTGTAGCCCATGCCCTTGCCGCCTGCGGCAGCCAATTCGGAGACGTCGACGTCGAAGGTGAATCCTCCGGCGCCGTTTTCTTTGTATTCGATCTCACCGGTCTTGAGCATCCTATCCCAGCCAGGGGCGGCGGCGGAGAAGCTCGCGTTGTACTGCAAATCGAAGAAGTACACGCCTTTCGCGGCTGCGGTGAGCTGCGCGGCGGAGGAGAAGCCCGTGAAGGTGCCGGTGATCGTCAAGACGGCTTTGTCCGATTTGTTGGAGAGATTGGTCGCCCCGCGAACCAGGGTGCCGACGACGATGTCATAGGTGTCTTTCAGTCCGCCATAGGTCACCTCGACGGTCTTGGTGCCCTCGCTCGACATATCCGGAGAGGAAACGGTGAAGCCCGTGGTGACTTCCTGCGATTCGCCAGAATCGTACTTCGCGGAGATCTTCAAGCCGGAGGAATCGAAGGTAGATCCGATCAAAAATGCGGTTTTTGCGGAGGAAACGTCAACTTCGATGGAGGATACGCCAACGATGCTGATGCTGAGCGTGACGTCGGCGGCAGGCATGTTGAAGGAGTAGCGTCCGCCGCCTCCTACGGTTAGGGTTTCGCCGTTCATCGTGACGGCGCTCACGACCTTGCCCTCTTCGGTGACTTCGATGGTGAAGCGGATGCGGGCACCCTCTTCGGCGACATTGCCTTCAGGCAGGCCGACGACTTGGAACCCCTCTCCCTCGACCGTGATGCGGTAGGTTTGGGACTGGCCGCTTTCCGAAGCGGGGGCGGGGTTGCCGCAAGAGGCTAAGCCCGCGCCGGCGGAGAGAAATGCCGCGGCGGAGAGAGCGAAGACCAATAAGCCAGAGACTTTTTTATTCATTGTTTAATCCTTTCTCATTGCAAGCTCCCTCGGCGTCGCTGCTCGGCGGCCGAGGGAGTTCATTATGGTTGTTGCCTTATTACGCGTCAGTGACGACGACGCAGATCATTTGACGGCTCCACATCTCAACGGTCTTCAGTTCATAGGTCTTCGTGCCGATGACGGTGGAAGAGGCCTCGAAGTCGGCCTGCAGATTGTCCTTCTTCTCGAGGTCATATTTGTTGCCGTTGAAGGCCCAATGGACCAGATAGGTCGCGGCGGCCAGCTCAGGCAGCTCGGCGTTCAGAGTCCAGCTGTCGCCATCGATGGCAACAGACGGGGTGAGTTCGGTCGTGGTCCAATCGGAAGTCCTTTGCAGATCGGCGCCGAACAGATTGTCGGCGAGCTTCTTGCCGGTGCCGGAAAGGGTGAGTTTGGCTTTTTCGGTGCCGGAGACGGAGGAGGCGAGGATGCTTGCCTCAGGGGCGGCGGTGTCGACGATGGTCAAGCCGATGCATCCCCAAAATTGTTTGCCATCGCTGGAACCAGGAGTGGCGACGAGATTATAGACGTTCGTTCCCACGGTCACGGCTTCGGGAGCGGTGAACGTCTCGGGCTTGTAGTCGGGGGCTTGGTTCTCGTTGCCGCCGACGCCGATGTGGAAGGTGTAGCCGCGGCTGGCCGGGAAAGCGGTGACGTCGATCTTGTAGGTGGCGATGCCGTCTGCGATAACCCACTTGGAGCCCATTTCCAAAGACGTATCCTTATAAACGTAGCCCCAGCCGCCGCCGCTGTAGTTGTCATTGTTCTGGAAATCGCAACGCCATTCCTTGGCGCGGAATTCCTCTTCGGTCATGTTCTCGAAGGCGACGCGGACGACGACGTTGGCCGTTTCTCCGTCCTTCTCCAAGCCAAAGGATTCATAATTCCAGGCGGGAGCGCCGACGGTGCCGACGGTCAAAGAGAGGCTTCCCCAGCACTTGGCGGGATCGGAAGAGCCGAGGTTGTAGTCGATTTTATAGGAGCGCTCGCCGATGACGATGGATTCGCTCTTCTCTTCCGTGGCGTCGATGCGAAGATCCATATTCTGCATTCCGCCTTGGTCGTTCACGACCTTTTTGTGGCCGAAATGACCGGTATAGAGATAGTCGGCGAGATCGGTGACGTCGCGGGTGAAGGTGAATGTCTTGTTGTCCGCATCCATCACGACGGGGTCGTTGGCTTTTTCGGCCCAACCGCCATTCCAAGCGCCGCCATTATATCCGTTTTCCTGGAAATCCGCGCTCCAGGGGAAGGCTTCGAAAGCCTCGTCCGTGACGCCGTCAAAGGTGCCGGAGACGGTGATGATGGCATGCCCATCGACGTTTGCGATGGTAGCGGCTGTGGCGGCATAGATGCCGACGTTGACGTCGAAGGTCTTCTCTTTTCCGCCATAGGCGACTTTGATCGTCTTCGCGCCGGCCGAATCGAATTTGGGGGCGGTGATTGTGGCGTCTGCGAGGGCGACGTCTTTTTCGGAACCATCGGAGTAAACCGCTTTGATGGCAAGCCCGGTGGTGTCAAGTTGATCAATCCTGTCCGCGTTTTTCGTGGAGAAGAGATAGTCTTTCTTCACGTTGGTGGTGTCTAAGGTGATGTCGGTGAGGGTCGCGGCTTCGCTGATCGGGGCCTCGCTGGAGGCGGCTTCGCTGGTAGGCGCAACGCTAGAGGTGGCTTCGCTCGTCGGGGCGGCGCTTGAAGCGGCTTCGCTCGTCGAGGCGCTACCGCCACAGGAAGCTAAAAGCAGGATGCTGGTAGCTAGGACGAATAGGTTCTTTTTCATTTCTGTTTTCTCCTTGTTTGTGAAATGAATGGGCGGAAACTCCTTTAAAGTCATACGACGTCAAAAGTTTGGTTTCCTAAGTTATGAGTCCATTCTCTTCCCTTTTCAGAACCAATTGCGTTTTTGTGGCGCAACCTTGAAAAAACGCAACGCAAACTCTTTCTTTGGCCCCCATTCCTTAGGTTAGTTTTATTGAGCGAGGCGGCGCAATAAAACCAAAAAGGGGTTGAAGCGGCTCCCGCGCATTGGATCAAACCAACCGGGGATTTGCTTCGCAACACCCTTTTATTCAAACGATATCTCGGCTTTTGCGGCCTTTTCGACAACTTTGCAAAGTTCTTCGTTTTTGCAGAACCCTTTCCGCTGGTCTCTCCCCCACTTCCGTTCGATTTCCTCGAAAGAGTCATTTCCGCGAGCGATTGCGGGTATTTCGGAAACCGGAACGGAGGGGTCGCCCTCATTGTCGGTGCGGATATGGTATAGGCCCCATTCCGAGAACCCGCGGACGCGATAGGTCCAGGTCGTCCACGAGATATGGTTCTGATTGAATAGGTCCAGAATCCCCGTCCAGCCTTCGTAGGAGCAATGGGGGCAGAACTCGCCCATATAAAGCGGGACGCCGAAATTGGCATTCAGGAGATTCTGCACGCGGCGATTGTGGGAGGAATAGCATTGCCCATCATCGGTGACGCTGTCGTAATGGTGGAACTCGTACATCACGTTTTCCCAGCCATAAAGAATAGGGGAAGGCATGTCCTCTGCGCCCCAACAGCTCTCCATGATGATGAGGTGATTGGGGTCAATGGCGCGGATCTCTTTGTAGAGGGCGTCAAAGTAATCCCATTGGAGCTTTCCCGTCGTCGAGGTGACGCAACCCTCGTCGTTCGCGTCGCCAGCCGGCTCATTGAGCAGATCGTACCCGGCGACGTTTTTGAAGGATTTGTAACGGTCCGCAAGCACCGCCCACAAATCGAGGGTCAAATCGCGGAACGCCTCGCCGAGCTCATCCTGCCTCCACAGCCAATCGTGTTGGCGGGAATCGATGGAGTGGTCGTTCCCATTCTGCGAGCCAAACGCGCCATGCAGATCCAATATCACGTATATCCCGCGCCTTTCCGCTTCGTAGATGAACTGGTCTATCTTTTTCAGATGGTCCTTGCGCAGCGTGCGCTTCATGTTCATGACGGCGGTCGGGTCGGGGGAATCGGAACGCATCAAATCGAAATCCAGATCGAACACATCCAAGTAACTCATGGGCAGGCGGAGGCAATTCAGCCCAAGTGAGGCGACGTTGTCGAAATCCTCGTCCTGGAAGAAATTCTCCTGATAGATATCCAATAGCTCAAA
>JAILKX010000239.1 GCA_024693415.1 Bacilli bacterium | reverse complement strand
GAAGGTCGCGGGCTTCGGCGCGACTTTCTTGTAGATCAGACCCTCTTCAGGGTTTTGTTGTTCGATGATTTTTTCCATACGGAGATTTTACTCGCCTTGCAGGCAATGAGGAACACCTTTTGTGTTCCAATTTCGGGAAAGCCCAACGCGCGATTGCGCCTAAGCGAGGAGGACTTAGTTTGCCCGGTTTCGGCCGAAAACGCATACACGCCCCTAACGGAATTGCTTTCGGTAGGGACTTGCGATGTCCTCATCTATGGCGATTTGGGTCTTGACCGCGGTGGGCACCCAGAGCTAATGCGAGTTTAGCTCCGGCACCGCCCGGGGCCCTAGAGGCCGTTCTAAGAGCGATTTGGCGTCGAAGGGAGGTAAGTCCCTAGGAATGCCATTTCCTTCTTAGCGGGGCTCCTAGAGCGATTTAGGGCATACCGATAAGAAAAAAGCAGGACTTTTTGGGGTTCCTGCGTTGGTGCATGGGTTCGGGGCGAGGGATCAGTCGTCGGCTTGGTAGATGCGGACGAATCCGCTGATCAGCCTTGGCCATGCATGAAGAAAGGGCGAAAAAAAACGGCGGCAAGCAAATCTCGATTGCCGCCGTTTCAAATCAATCGATATAGGCGACGCGCCCAGGCTTCCTGTCGGCGAATTTGGTGGGGTTCTCACCATACCCGAGGCAGCAATGGCCAATGCCTTCGAAGTCGCCTTCTAGTCCCGCCCTCTTGAGGAGGGCTTTGCCTTCTTCGGTCTCGATTTCCTGCTTTGCGCGGTGGATCCAGATCGAGCTTACGCCTAAGGCTTCGGCGGCGTTCATGAGGTTGCCCATGGCGAGGGCGCCGTCATAGATCGCGCAGGGGGCTTTCTTGTCGACGACGACCAAGACGATGACGGGGGCGCCATAGAAGGGGTCGATGTCGCCTCTTCCTAAGATCTTGGCGTTGAGCCTCATCAAGTCATCGCGCTCCTTCTTGTTGCGGATGACGATGAAGCGGGGAGATTGACTTCCGACGCCTGTCGGGGCGTATAAGCCTGCTTCCAATATCTTGTCGAGCTTCTCCTGCTCCACCTCTTTGTTCGGATCGAATTTGCGGCAGCTCCTGCGCTGCTTCATCGCGGTTAATGCATCCATGTATGGTTTACCTCCCTAGCTTATTTATATAGTACGCGTGCGCGCGCAAATGAAAACCCCCGAATCGCTTCGGGGGATTCAAAGGTTTCCTTATTCGTCGGTCGGCTGCTTGGCCTGGCCAAGGCGCTGGGCGCGGCGGAGGGCACGCTCGGTGTCACGGTCGCCTTCGCGGGCGAAGACGGTGAGGCAGATGCAGGTGAGCAAGACGGCTGCGCCGATGAGGATGAGGCCCCAAAAGCGGTATCCCATGTGGGACCAGTTGCTGAGCCATGCGGCCTCGGAGGTCAGGATCCAGTTGTCGCTAGCGAGGACCGGGAGGTGTTCGCCGACGATCCCGAGGACGAGCGAAAACAGCCCAATCGCCCCGATCACCGCGGCGATCACATAGAAGGTTATTTCCTTTTTCGAAAGCTTTTTCATGATTCGACTCGATTCCTAGGGTGGATTTGCCTATTAGGCGGCGGGGGTTTCCTTCTGGGCGGCTTTCTCGCGGTCGGCCTTGACCTGGTCGAGGAGTTCCTGGATGAGCTGCGGGTAGCAGGCGCGGAAGGCGGCTTCGGCGTCGCGGACGTAGAGGCTCACGGTCTCGGCGGTTTCGCGCATGACGTCGGGGAACCTCTTGCCGGTGGGGAGGTCGCGGCGGCCGGTCATGTTCTCCATGAGGCCGTTGATCTTGTCCTCCATGTTCTTGTAGACCGAATCGGTCTCGCGGGCGTTGCCGCGGACGAAGTTGATGTTCTGGATGACGGTCGAGATGTCATTGCCGATGAACTTCGAGGCGGGGGATTCCTCGCCTTTGGCGTCATTGCGGGCCTGGTTGTACTCGTTGAAGAGCTTGTTGAGGTCGGCGACGAGGGTCATGTAGGCGACGGCGCGGAACATGCGGTCGTTCGCGAGCTGGACCTTCTCGGCCTCGGCGACGTCGATGTTCTTGGAGTGGGCATCGCTGATGATGCCGCGGATCATCGAGGTGACGTTCTCGTGGATGGGGAGGACGTGGCGGTAGATGGCGAGGTGCTGGTTGTGGTCGACGCGGAGGCCGTCGTCGGCCAATTTGAGGATGGTCGATTCATCGCCGTAGACTTCGTCATAGAATTCGCGGATCGCCTTCTCGAGCTTTTCGCCGTTTTCGCCGGAGTGATCGATGATATCCTTGAGCGGGGTGTGCTCATTGACTTCGACCAAAACCGAGCGCTTCTTTTCCTTGAAGAGGTTCTCATCGTACTTCTCCTTGACGAGGCAGTACTCGAGGGTGTCCCTCACGGCAACGTTGTAGTGGATGAGGGTGGTGAGGACTTGGCTTGCTTGATTCATAATCTTACTTCCTTACTGTCATGATTTTGGGGTTTGGTTATCCTCCAATGGGTATAACGCTGCTTCCAAATCGGTGTAATTTTCGACGACGTGCTTCGCTTTTTCGCGAATCGACTGCGGGGCGTGGCCCATGCAGTAGCTGTTTTCGTAGAACGCTTCGAACATCGGGACGTCGTTGCCCGAATCGCCGACAACGTACACATTATCTTCCGATAACCCAAGCGAATCAAGGTATTTCGCTACGCCGGTGGCTTTGGTGCACCCCTTAGGGGTGATTTCGATGAATTCGTTGAGCCAGGCGAAGTGGAAACCCGGGTATTTCTCGATCAGTTCCTTGGTGATCACTTCGGCGCGCTGCTTCGACTTGGCGGTGATGCCGATCAGGACCATGATCTTGTAGCACTTCCCCTGCTCGATGACCTCGCGGAAGAGTTTGTCATCGCGGACGTATTCCTCGCGGTAGACACCTTGGACCGACATATAGAGGAAGTAGCCGACCGTCGTGCGGAAGCCGACCTCTTTGCGCGTGCAGACCATCGGGTGCTCGGGCGAAGTGAGGATCATCATCCCGGGCTCGTAGTCCTTGGCGATCTCATCGATCATCGCCAGAGTCGACGCGGGCTCGAAGAATTCCTCATGGACGATCTTGCCGCCGGACTCGATCACGCATCCGTCGCAGCCGATGAAGTCGAAATCGACCCCGAGCCGCTTCTGGAGCTGGGGCTTGAACTGGAGGCTGCGGCTCGAGACGACCAAAAGGCGGTCCCCGCGCTCATAGACGCGGTGGAGGAACTTGCGGTTGGCTTTGGGGACCATAAGGAACCGGGATTTCGGATAGAACAAGGTCCCGTCAAGATCCGATGCGAGTACTTTCATGCGGATATAATATACACTTTTTTCTAATTTATATGAAATAAATTAACGCTTTGGGGAAAACGGGGCGTCATGCTATGCATGAAAGACGGAATTGTTTCGGCGCTTCCTTCGCTTTGCATTTAAAAACCGCGAGGTGACTCGCGGTGAGGATGGTTGGGGAAAGGTTATTTCAGCTTGTTCTCAGCCTGGAGGATGCCATATCCGCCGTCGAAGCGCTTATAGAGGACGGAGATCTGGTTGTCGTCGATGTCGAGGTAGAGGAAGAAACTGTGGCCCAAGGCCTCCATGCGGGTGATGGCCTCTTCGAGGGTCATCGGCTTCAAGTAGATCGATTTGGTGCGGACGACTTCGTCTTCCTCTTCTTCCTCGAGCTCGGCCTCGAAGTTCTCGAAGGCGAGGGCTTTGCCGAGGGAGTCGGCTTCTTTGGTGCGGTCGAGGCGGGTCTTGAGCTTCCTCATCTGGCCCTCGAGTTTGTCGACGGCGAAGTCGACGGCGGCGTAGAGGTCGTTATCGCGGACTTCGGTGCGGAAGTCCATCTGCTTGGTAAAGATCGTGATCTCGACTTTGGCGCCGACGGTGTAGCTTCTCACTACGGCGCGGCAGGACACATCATCATCGATGATGAAGTACTTGTCCATGCGGGCAAGCTTTTTTTCGATGTCCGTGCGGATAGCATCAGTGACATCGATGTTCTTTCCAATGATTTGGTATTTCATATGTTTGCCCCTCCTAAGGGCTTGTTGGTACTTATATTTTAATATAAAAATCCCATCGTGGGGATACCCATTGCCGAATTTTTTGCAAAAAATTACGCAATTGGGTCACAATGGGACGTTTTTGTCCAAATAGGATTATTTATGTTCGGCGAAGAACCTTTTGATTTCCTCGACCTTGTCTAGCCTTTCCCAAGGGAGGTCGAGGTCGGGGCGGCCATAGCAGCCGTAATTGCAGGTGTCGCGGTAGCGCCAGGTGGGACGGGTCATCCCGAAAGCCTGGATGATCGCGCCGGGGCGGGCGTCGAAGAACTTCTCGGCCGCCTCGAGGATCAATTCGTCGGAATAATGCTTGGTCCCGAAGGTTGAGATGCCAAGGCTCATCGGCTTAGCGACGCCGATCGCGTAGGAGAGTTGAACCTCCAAGCGATCCGCCGCTCCCGCGGCCACGAGGTTTTTGGCGATGTAGCGCGCGTAATAGGAAGCGGAGCGGTCGACCTTCGAGGGGTCTTTGCCCGAGAAGGCTCCGCCGCCATGGCGCGAGGATCCGCCATAGGTGTCGACGATGAGCTTGCGACCGGTGAGCCCGGTGTCGCCGGCCGGGCCGCCGATGACGAACCTGCCGGTCGGGTTGATCAGCACATCGAAGTCGGTGTTTAAGCCGAAGCTTTTCGCCGCTTCGATCATGATCTCGTTCTTGATGTAGGCACGGAAGGCGTCAAGGTCGATGTCGGGGTCGTGCTGAACCGACATGAGGACGGTCTCGATATGGGGCTTGTCGCCGCTATAGTCGACGGTGACCTGGCTCTTCATATCGGGGCGGGCGCCCTTGAATTTGCCCTCTTTCCGAAGTTTGGTCGCCACGCGGACGAGCTTGTGGGCGAAGGAAATCGCTAAGGGCATATAGCCTTCGGTCTCGTTGGTGGCGTAGCCGAACATGATGCCCTGGTCCCCCGCTCCTTGCTCAAGCGGGTCGCCGCGGACGACGCCCATCGCGATGTCGGGCGATTGTTCTTTGACCCTCACATCGATCTGGCAGGTGTCGCAGCCGATGCCAAGTTCCGGCGAGACGTAGCCGATGTCGCGCAAGACCTCGCGGGCGATGCGCTCATACTCCACTTTGCCGTGGCAGGTGATCTCGCCGCCAATCAAAACGTACTCGGTCGTGGCGAAGACCTCGCAGGCGACGTGGGATTCCGGATCGAGGCGCAGGCACTCGTCGAGGATCGCGTCGGCGATCTGGTCGCAGACTTTGTCGGGATGGCCCTCGGCCACCGATTCGCTGGTGAAAAGGATTCTCTGTTTTTCCATGGTTCTCTCTTTCCCCGAAAAAAATTGACCCCCACATAGCGGAAGGTCTGTTAATCCATCCTTTCGAACATCGTTCCCCTTGTGGGCAGGGGCAATCAGCGAGCACTTACCGCTATAGCGGAGTTGCTAGCGCCCAAGGCTGATGCGGCGGCGCTTCTGGATGTCCGATTTCTCGGTGGCAAAACTATATGACATTATGGCCTGCGGTTCAAGTCAAAAACAGACGCCTCGCATATGCGGGCGCCTGCATCAATTATTGAATACCGATACCAGGATGTCCTTCTCGTCTTTATGGATCCCGGCGTGGTGGCCGATCAGGATGTGGTTGTTCTTCTTGCGGATGCTGTCGTAGATGTATCCGTTTCCGGACGTCGTCCCGACGTAATCGCCCAAGAATTCTTTGATGCGCGGATGCGGGGTCCCTTCGCCGAAGAATTGCGCCTCGATCGCCTCGTCGGCGGTCATTAGGACGTAATCGGGGAAATTTTTTTCCATAAGGGGGACGAACGTATCCTCATACCCTTCGGCGACGAAGAAGCTGCGGCATCTGCCGTCCAGCGACATCGGCTTCCTGATCGAATCGCGGAGCTCATCGATCGCGGCGAAGTCGCGGAACTGCACATCGAGCTGGCCGTGGTCGGCGATCACTAGACACAGGACGTCGGGGTTGCGCCTAGCGAAGCGCTCCACCGCCCTTTTGAGCTTGTGGATGAGGATTCCGGCCCTGATGCTCTCGGTGCCGTATTCGTGCATGATGTGGTCGGGTTCCTTCCAATAGCTATAGAGGAATTCGCCGCCTCCGCGGAAGAATGCCTCGGCTTTTGCGGAGATCTCGCGGTAATCCTTGGCGCCCTCCTCGCTCAAAGGGAAGGGATAGGAAAGCTTTGCCTTCACCCCTACTTCGCCCAGCAGCTGATCAAGGCGCGTGACCGGGCACTCCTCGTCCATCGAGAAGCCCTCGACCTTGGCTTTGTCGATTGAGCTCGTCCCGCGGAAGCAATCGATCGGCAGACCGTAATTGTCGAACTGCTGGCTCCAGCCGACCCAGCCGGTCTCGATCGGGAATTTGGCGGTCAAAAAGGCGGTCGTGGCGGCGACGGTGGTCGCGGGGTTGACGCTATGGATGGTGAAGAAGCCGTGCTTCAGGAAGGATTTGCCGGCGAACGGGTGCTTCCTGAGGATCGCTTCGCCCATCCCATCGAAAAGGAACACCGCGATTTTGCGATGTCCCTTGAAAAGATTGTCGAACTCAGGGATCGTGGCATGAAAAGTCTCATGGCCATAATGCTTGAGGATGGAGTTGCTGAGGTTCACGAGCGTCGTCTTGACGTCGGTGACGCTCGGATCAAACAGCGGCTTCATTTGCCTTCTGCTCCTTGAGGGCGATGAGCGCCAACGAAATCTGATCGGGGCAGGAGGTCATCCTTGTACGCGAGCCGCGGCACTTGATGCCGTTAAGCTTCGCGATGACGTCGTCGATCTTCATGCCCTTCATGAGGGCGGTGATGCCCTGAAGATTCCCATTGCACCCCCCGACGACTTCCATATCCAAAACGGTATCGCCATCATAATGGATGACGAGTTCCCGTGAACAGACGTTTTTCGGTATGTATCTGAAGGTCTCTTCCATTACTTGCAATGGCATTCGCCTTCGCCGCCGCAGCAGCACTCGTGCTCGTCGCAGCCGATGCCGATGATCTCGCCATAGACGACGCCGGAAGCGTTGGCGGCGTTGGATTCATCGGTGTCGATGTGCATCGCGAGGGCGAACTTGGGGCTGATCCTGACGACGGTGTCGCCGAAGATGGTCTCGCGGCCTTCGGTCTTGACGCGGACATAGACGACTTCGCCGTCCTTGACGCCGAAGAAATCGGCATCCTCAGGGGTCATGTGGATGTGGCGCTTGGCGACGATGACGCCTTCTTCAAGGTGGAGTTCGCGGCCGTTTTCGGGGTTGACGAGGGTGATCGGGCCAGAGCCTTTGACGTCGCCGGAGAGGCGGATCGGGGCATTGACGCCGAGGGTGCGGGCATCGGTGGCGCTCACTTCGACCTGGTTGAGGTTCCTCAAAGGTCCAAGGATCGAGACGCCGTTGATGGCGCGGGGCTTGCCGGTCTTCGGGTTGACGGGGCCGACGAGGTTGAGCCTGACGGTCGAGACGAACTGACCGGGCTGGGAGAGCTCTTTGCGGAAGCCGAGCTCAGCATGCTCGCCCTCGGGGGCGGCCATGAGGTAATCGAACGCCGCCTGATCGAGGTGGATGTGGCGGGCGCTGGTTTCGACGAGAATTTTGTTTTCCATAAGAATTTTTTGTCACTCCTAATTTGACTTGAACATTATAGTACAACCTTTTAGGTTCGGCATATGAGAATGCACCTATATGCGCATGAGCATATTAAAAACCCGCATGGCGCGGGTTCATCGGTAAACGGATTTTACGGCTGGGGGATCTGGGATCCGCCGGCGTTGTCGACGAAGACCTCGGCGAACGAATCGAGGTATTCGCGCTTCTTCTCGTTGTAATCGTCCTCGGTGATGAGACCCTGATCGAGAAGCTGCTTCGCGGCGCGGAGCTCTTCGACGGCGAGGTTCGAGTAGACGACCGGTCCATCTTTCGGAGCTTCGGGGACGGGGGCCGGCGCCATGAGCCTGCGGAGGGTGGCTCCGAGGTCATCGGCGTTGGTGAGGCCATCGACGGTGTGCCCGGCTTCGTCGCTTAGCATCGTGACCATGCTTTCGTGGACCTTAAGGATCTTGATGGTGGCGATCTCCATGGTGAAGTTCGTGCCGTCGCCGCTATACTCGACGCGGTCTTCGTAAACCACGAACGATTTCTTTTTGTTCCTGAGCTTGCCGACCCATCCGACGATGCCGCATAGGAATGCGATGCCGGCGCAGATCGCGATGATGAGCCAAGACATTTCGAATGTTACGAAATGGAACACGATCGCAAAGGCGGTGGCGACCAAGGCAAAGAAGCCCGCGCCTAAATAGAAAAACCCTTTTTCATCGAAAGCAAATTTGCCATGAATGACGGGCTGGATGACTTTTTCTTCCATGTGTTGTCCCTCTACTGCCGTTAATTGTAATATGCACGTGCAAAAATTCAAGCCCGCCACGCTTATGTGTAGGCGCAATTCACATCGATGCCATTGGCTTTTTGGTCAAATCGTTCTGGCTCGCAGCGAGCGAAAACGCATACACGTCCCCAGCGGATTCGGAAAACCAAGTCCGTTTTTTAGGTCGGCGATATGGTGGACGCCACAATGCGGCGGTCAAGAAAACAAAGGGCGCCCGTTCAGTGTCGTAAACAAAAATGGCGTACGATTCCTTCCGCAAAATCGTACGCTACGAAATTCGCGTGCGATTTTGCTATCCCTTTAGGGAAAATGCGTTTATCCTAAGACGAACAAAGGAAAAGCCATGGACGAAGAAAGGGAAGAGGAGCGCGAGGGTCTAAACGTCGCGAAAGTTGAATCCGAACAGCTCCAGGACATCATCGACCGCAAGGATCGGGGCGCCCTGAAGGATATTTTCCTGCACGTCCCGGCCATCGATATCGCCGAAGCGGCCGACGAGATGGAGGCGAAGGACCTCATCTTCATCTTCCGCAACGTCGAGAGCAGCCTGACCGCCGACTTCTTCGACGCGCTTTCCCAAGACACAAAGGAACAGCTCATCGCGGCCATGACCAACCGCGACCTGGTCCAGATCATCAATTCCCAGGCGGCGGACGACGTCGCCGATACCGTCGGCGATATGCCGGCAAACCTTGCCAATAAGGTCCTTAGGGCCGCCGACAAGGACATGCGCAAAGACATCAATCAGCTGCTCAAATACGAAGAGGGCACCGCCGGGTCGATCATGACCACCGAGTACCTCGAGTTCGGCGATTCCTTGACCGTCGAGCAGGCCATTGAGCAGATCCGTGAGCGCGGCCGCGACGCCGAAACCATCTACACCATCTTCGTAAGAGACCCCTCCAGGCGCTTCGTCGGGACGGTCGACTTAGACGACCTCATCTTCGCCTCAAAGCAGCAGAAGCTCAGCGAAATCATGAACCAGGACGTCGTATCCTGCTTCGTCGGGACCGACCAGGAAGAGATCGGCCAATTGTTCCGCCGCTACGACCTGAATGCCTTGGCGGTCTTAAACGACGACTCCTGCCTCGTCGGCATCGTCACCATCGACGACGCGGTCGACGTCATGACCGAAGAGAGCAACGAGGACTTGGCCCGCATGACCAACATGGAGCCGATCGACGAGCCCTATATGGAGCTTTCCGCCTGGTCCAACGCCAAGCGATGCATCCCCTGGCTCATCGCCCTACTCATCCTCGGCACCTTCACCACGATGGTCCTGAACCGTTTGGAAAGTCAGGACGTCTTCGTGAGACTACCAATCCTTATCGCCTTCGTGCCGATGCTTATGGACACCGGCGGAAACGCAGGCGGCCAAACCACCGGTATGATGATCCGCGGGCTCGCGGTCAAAGAATTCGGGCCGAAGCAGGTGCTTTCGATCCTCTTCCGCGAATTCAAATCCGCCCTCATCGTCGCGGGCACCGTCGCCTCCTTCGTCTTCGTCTGGCTCCTCATCGAGCAATATACCGGCATCGTCAACGGCGTCGGCCCCGGACTAGAGGGGATGAACGTCTGGAACGGCCAGTGCTGGACCGCCGAATTCGCGGGATACGCGTTAAGGAACGCCGGGCTCGTCGCTTTGACGATGATGTTCGCAATCATCGTCTCGAAAGCCGTCGGCACCCTCCTTCCGATGGGCGCTGCCGCGATCAAGAAGGACCCTGCCCTATTGTCCCAGCCGCTTCTCACCACCGTCATGGACGTCGCGACCCTGATGATCTACTTTGCGATCGCGATGACGTTCCATCCCTGATGATTTGCGCGCGAAGCAAATAAAAGATTGATTTCTATTTTGCCCTTGAATATAATTCATCTCGCTGCGGGAGTGGCGGAATTGGTAGACGCGTACGTTTGAGGGGCGTATGAGTAAAATCGTGTGGGTCCGAGTCCCATCCCCCGCACCAATTCGAAAATCAGCGGAGTCCGAACGGGCTCCGCTTTTTCGTCACTTCGATCCCTGTTCCCCTTCGTAGAAGGATTTCCAGGTTTCTTTATCCAATTCAGCGAACCCGTGTATGCGTTTCACCTTCGGATAGCCGCTTACTTCAAGCGGTCCTCGCGGCGCCAAATAGGTGCCGGGCTCATAATCGTTAGCGCATAGCAACGTAATCCCTAGCGACGCCTTCCAGGCATGATGGGACACCAGATACATGAAGCCATTGCCAATGCGCTTCATCAAAGGCGCGAAGCCATTGATGATCCCCGTCTTGCACATCCCAGGATGCGTTAAGTAGGCTTTTGCGCCCTTTTCGAGGGCCAAAGCCATCATATCGACCGCGATTTGCTTGGAGATTCCATAATCCTTCCACCTCCGCTTATCGCCGCAATGGAAGTACTGGGCATAGTCATGGTTCTTCGCCTTGCAGCGCGCCACCGAGGTCGTGAAGACGTATTTGGCGTCGGGATACCTTTCGTAGAACGCGTCGAAGCAGGCTTGCGTCCCGGTCGCGTTCACCTGCAGGGTCAAGGAATTATTCTTTTCACCAAGCGACCCTGTTTTTGGGAAATAGACGCCGGCGTTCAAAACGATCGCATCGTAATGCTTCGAAGGCAAAGAGGCGATGCAGGCGCGAATCGAGGTAGGCGAAGCTTGGTCATATATGGCGATATCCGCATCCACGGGTCGCCCCAATTCTTTTGAAATCGCCTCGATGCAGGCTTTCGCCTTCGCTTCGTTCCTCACCATGAAGGTGACCGAAGCCCCAAGGTAGAGCAAAGCCTTCGCGGCCTCCAGCCCGATTCCATTGGACGCCCCGGTGATCAGGAAGCGTTTGCCTTCCTGCGAGGAGGTATGCTTTGCAAGGTACTTCGCCGATTTCATAGCCGAGCATAATTGTATTTTGCAATCGCCTCCCGGTCTATTGGAAAACGCGAATATGCATACATGTCCCCCACCGATGCCGCGAAATGTCCTCTTTTTGGCCGGGGGTTCGGGCGCGGCCACCCATTCGGGGCGCATGGGTTATCGCGTTTGGCCTTTCGTTATCCCCTCATGGCGGCGCCCAGGGCAAAGAAAAGAGCCGATAGATTTCTCTACCGGCCCATTTTGGAGGAGGCTAGTTGATCAGGCTTCTTCGCCGCCGACGGAGATTTCGTTGTTGGCGACTTGGGCGGCCAGCATCTCCGCTTTCGCGGTCTGGAGCTCTTCGGTCTTCTTCTTGGAGAGGGAATAGAGGAGGAGCATCACGAGGCCCATGAGGCCGAACATCGCGGCCGGGATGATGGTGGCTAAGATGTAGAACATGTCGACGTTCTCGGTGATGGCGATGGAGTTGATCGAGCCGTCGTCGTTCAGGTATTGGATGCCGAGGAGGGCACCGTTGACGGCGACCGCGGCAATGACCTGGCCGAACTTGCGGAAGAACATGAAGATGGAGTAGGAAGAGCCGTCGTTCCTCATGCCGGTCTTGACCTCGACGTCGTCGATGGCGTCGGTCGCGAGGGCCCAGACCTCAAGGGTGATGATGGAGAGGCCGAAGCCGGAGATGAAGCAGAACAGGAGGAAGAGGATGGTGAGGACCATGTTCGGAAGGCCTAGGAAGCCGATGCCGAAGAGGATGAGGTTCGCGGCGGCGGCGAGGAAGGCGCCGGCGGCGCAGATGGCCTTCTTGCCGAACTTCTGGACCAATTTGCCCATGAACGGCATGAGGATGACCATCGGGAGGTAGGTGCAGACCATCGAGACGGTGCTCATCCAGTCCTGGCCCTTCCAGACCTGGACGCCTTCGACGGTGGCGTAGGCGCCGAACTTATAGGAGAAGAGGTAGGTGTAGAAGGATTGGGTGAACATCTGCCCGGCGAGCAGGAGCATGCCGGCGAGGGAGACGGCGAGGAAGCTCTTGTTGGTGAGCAGGTTCTTCGCGATGCGGACGAATTCGCCCTTCGGGGCCTTTTCGGTCTTCGGCTTGGCGACGACCCTTTCCTTGTTGAGCTTGTAGGCAAGGAACAGGAGCGCGGCGATGAGGACGGCGACGATCGCGATGCCGATGATGACGGGGAAGTAATTGACTTTGGCTTTGCCGTCGGCGCCTTTTTCGCCGCCGATGGTCCAGATGAAGGTGATGGCGAGGATGGGGATGTTGCCAAGCGCCGCGCCGATCGAGCGGAAGACGGAGAGCTTATTGCGCTCCTTGACGTCGGTGGTGACGACGGAGGCTAGCGAGCCATAGGGGATCTGGTGCATGGTGTAGATCATGCCGAAGAGGACGTAGGTGATCGCGGCGTAGACCATCATGCCGGTCTGTCCGAAGGTCTCGGCGAGGGTCGGCCAAGGGAGGAACATGAGGACGGTCGATAGCGCGAGCGGGATCGCGACGATCTTCATCCACACCTTGTAGCGCCCGCCTTTGCCGGAGCGCCTGATGTCGACGATGCGGCCCATGATCGGGTCGTTGATCGCGTCCCATATGCGGGCGAACATGAACATAAAGAGGATAAATAGCGGCGAGAGTCCCCATACGTCGGTGTAGAACCTCTGCAGAAGGGTGGTGACGGTCGCGAACGCCATGCATCCGGCGAAATCGCCTAACGCGTAGCCGAAGTAGTCCTTGCCCTGAAGGCCACTGGTGCGGCTGATGATGTCCGACGCCGCGTTAGAGGGCTGCTCGGCCAATGTGGTTTTTTCTTCTTCCATGAAAAATCTCCTTAAAGATATAAAGAAGGTTGAAGCACTTGTAACAAGGATACAATGTCGGAGCGATTATTTAAAGTGTTTAATTATCTATTTCGGAAACTGGTCCTACCACCCCTCCAATAGATATTGAAACTTGCGCACGCTAGGGCTAATATCTTATTGCTTAAATTGTTTAATTAATTATCCTGGAGGTCGAAATGGACAAATCTAAGATCCCGGCGCTTCAGGGCGCGCTCAACAAGGACGAGCTCAAGGAATATTTCCTAAATCAGCTCACCAACGGCGAGTGCTACCTGATCGTCGGCAAAGCGAAAACCAAGTACAAGATGAGCCGCGGCTCCTTCAAGACCCGGGCCCACGTCTACGACAAGCACACCCTGAAGTACTATCACAAAGAGGGGAACCGCTACCTCTTCCGCGATGAGCGCGTCTTCGGCGAGATCATCGTCACCGAGGAGGACGACATCCTCAAGCTCCACTTCCACGTGGACCTCGGATACGACCACTTCACGATCCGTTTCAAGACCTTCGAGGGCGAGCATTTCTACGGCTGCGGCGAGCAGTACACCACCCTCGACCTCAAGGGGAAGACGGTCCCGATCTGGGTGAGCGAGCATCAGGCGGTCCTCAAGATCGCGAGGAAATTACTCCGCTGGAAGATCAAGGGACGCCCCGAGCCCGACCGCGTCTCCAAATACAAGAACCACCAATCCTACTGCTCCGTCCCTAGTTTCATCTCCTCGAAGCACTACTCCTTCTATTGCCACGCCGATTCCTATGGCCTCATCAGGTTCGGCGAGGGCGAAGTCGAGATCACCTTCCGCAAATTCCCGCAGTCGATCTCCATCTTGACCGCCCGCAACACCAGGGACCTCGCGGCAAAGCTATGCACCTTCGTCGGCGTCTCGCCTCGCATCCCCGATTGGGTCGGCAATGGCGTGATCCTCGCGGTCCAAGGCGGCACCGAAGCCGTGAGGGCCAAATACGAGGAAGCAAAGAAACACGGCGTCAAGGTCGCGGCCATCTGGTCGCAGGACTGGTGCGGCCACGTCGTCACTTCCTTCGGCTACCAGGTCTACTGGAACTGGGAGGCCGACGAGAAGCTATACACCGGACTCAAGGACTTCATCGCCGAGCTCAATAAAGACGGCGTGAGGTTCCTCGGCTACATCAATACC
>JAILKX010000084.1 GCA_024693415.1 Bacilli bacterium | reverse complement strand
CTCGAGAACTTCCCCTCCATCAAGATGATCTCGGGCATGGATTTCTCCAGCAATCTCTTCGACCAGATCATGGATTTGGGCGCTGAGTTCGAACTCGAAGCCGTCACCGGAATCGAGAAGATAGACGGCATCTTCCACGTAAAGACCGACTATGGAGAGCACCTCGCCAAAACCGTCATCATCGCCACGGGATGCAAGCACAGGAAGCTAGGGTTAGAAGACGAAGCCCGCCTCACCGGCAAGGGCATCTCCTACTGCGCGGTCTGCGATGGCGCATTCTATAACGGGAAAGATGTCCTGCTCATCGGCGACGCCAACACCGCCCTCCAGTACGCCATCATGCTCTCCGAGACCTGCCATAAGGTCACGATCGTCACCCTGTTCGACCACTTCTTCGCCGATGATATCCTCATTAAGAAGCTTAAGGAGATCGAGAACATCGAGATCCACCACAACAAGAACGCGATCAAGTTCCTTGGCGAGGCGGAACTCACCGGCGTGGTATTCGAGGACACCGAGACCCATGAGACCGTCCAGTTCGACTGCGACGGCTGCTTCATCGCGATCGGACAAGTTCCTAGCAACGAGCCCTATGCGGACCTCGTCGACCTCGAGAAAGGCTTCATCGTCACCGACGAAACGATGGCCACCAAGACCCCTGGATTATTCGCTGCGGGCGACTGCAGGGTCAAGGGAATGAGGCAGGTCATCACCGCCACGAGCGACGCCGCAATCGCCGCCATGAGCGCGGTATCGCTGCTCAATAAGTAAGCGGAAAACCTTGCAAATCAAAAAGGCGCAGAATCGCGCCCTTTTTTGTTTAACCTATGCAAATCACGGATATTTCGGTTTGATTTGCAGGGTTTTATCTGATGAATAAGTGGAGCTTTTCGGCTAGGGCTTTGATGTCGGCTGAGTAGTCGCCGAAGACGAAGATGACGTGGTTCCCGAACGGGTTCTCGAACAGCCCATGGATGTCCTCTTCGAACTCGACCATGATCTGGGTGCGGCAGATCCCGTCCTCGAACTCATGGGGGAGCGCCCTGCCCTTCATGATGCGGATCTCCTTAAGGTCCGCCGAGATTTTGGCGGCGGTTACCGCGCCAAGGGGCATCGTCCCCTTGATGCCGAAATCGAGGCCCGACTCGAAATGGGTGTCGAGGGTATAGGAGTTGCACATGCCGATGGGGCAGGTGCAGTGGGCAAAGAGGATTCTATTTTGGTCGAATTCGAATCTTTCGGGATTGGCCATGAAGGTGGCCTTGCCGATGATCTGCTTGAATAGGTGCATCGTAAGCAGCGCGGGCACATCGCCCTCGCAGCCGCAAAGATAACCTTCGTCCATCAAGATGCCATAAGGCAAGCAGGCGGTGATGGTTTCGGTTTGGATCAAGTCGAAGCACCTGAGGGTAAAGCCATCGAGCTTGTGCCTCTCAAGGACTGCTTTCAAGGCGTGGTAGAGCTTGTAGTTGCGGACCAACTGATTCTTGTTTTCGGTCAATTCTTCTAAAGCATAGCCTTTGACTGGCTCGTCGGATGCTTTATTGAACTCAGCGTATAGTTCGTCGAGGGAAATCCGCTCCAGGCGAACGTTTAGCCTTCTGAGGCATTCTTCCTCGCTGACGCCCGAAGAAATGAGCCAAGGAGAAGGCTCGCCGATGATGCCATAAGTCGCAACGGGCGGGATCTCGCCGGCCTTTTGGCTATCGATCAGCCTTTCGGCAACGTTATCGAGTATCAGTTCGCCGCGCAGGCCATTCCTATTGAGATAAGACATGATCTCAAGGGCGGCGGCGATGGAATTGCGCTTCCCTTGGGGCACGATTAGATACGGCTCTTTATATTGGTCTTTGGCCTTGACGAAGAATTCCTCGGATCCGCCGGTCTGAATAAGGAAGAAATTCGGGCCTTCCGGAAGGGGTTCGACGAACTCAATATCCTCATCGCCTTTGGCTGCGGATAGGAACTCTTTCGCTTCAAGTTCGACCTCACGATCGTCTCCGGAAAGCATTGAGTGAAGCTTTATGACACCGAATTTCATGTTATTAACCTCTCGTTTTTCTTTATGCGATTATTTGAAGAATCATCCTTCTAATTGACAATTTGATTTAGAAATTTATCAATCGTATCCGCGAATGCCTATCATGCCGAAATTGCCTCTGATATCCTCAATGACTTTTGCGGCTTTCGCCTTCGAAACGGGGTGAAGGCCGTGCGTGATGCAACTTCCGTTATCGTTATATCTTTGGATGAAATACTTCTTGGCTCCCGAAATCCATTCGGCGATCTTATGGAAGTCCTCCTCGCTATGGAATTCGTCGATCGCGGTAGTTCTGAATTCATAGTAACAGCCGCTGTGCAGCAGGAAATCGACGCTTTCTTCATAGGGCGCCAAATCGATGTTGGGCACACCGCAGGTCAACCCATATTTCTCCTTGGAGTTTTTGATATCCATGGCGAAATAATCCACCAAATGCTGTTCATAGAGTTTCTTCAAGGTTTGGGGGTGAGATCCATTCGAATCCAGCTTAACCAAATACCCCAATTCCTTGATTTGTCGAATTTTATCGGCTAAATCCGGCATTAGAGTCGGTTCGCCGCCGGTGATGCAGACGGCATCCAGGACCCCTTTCCTCTTCATGAGATAGGCTACGATCTCATCCCAGGGAATCCGCGGCGCTTCGTTTGGATGGAGCACCAATTCCGAATTATGGCAAAACGGGCAGCGCATGTTGCAGCCCGCCATAAAAAGCGTCGTCGTGACGTTATCGTCGAAGTCTACGAGAGACAGTTTTTCCCAACCTGAAAAATCCATAGCTACATTATTTTAATTCGTACGCGCGCCCGTGACAAAATCAATCGATTGACTAAACTATTTAGGTTGTATACAATTAAATTGTTTAAAAGGAGTTTAAACCATGAGTTTGTATGAAATCGTCGTCAAAGATCGTAGCGGCAATGATGTGAATTTGTCCGACTACAAGGGCAAAGTTCTACTTATCGTCAACACCGCCACCGGCTGCGGCTTCACCCCGCAATACGAAGGCCTCGAGGCCCTGTACGAAAAGTTTAAAGACAAAGGCCTCGAGATTCTCGACTTCCCCTGCAATCAATTCGCCAACCAGGCGCCGGGCAGCGATGAGGAAATCCATCAGTTCTGCACGCTCAAATACAACACCACTTTCCCGAGGTTCAAGAAAATCGACGTCAACGGTGAGAATGAGTCCCCGCTCTACACCTATCTGAAATCCCAGAAGAAGGGCGCTTTCGGATCTAAGATCAAATGGAACTTCACTAAGTTTCTCGTCGATAGGGAAGGCAACGTAATCGAGCGCTTTGGCCCCGCCACTTCGCCTGAAGCCATCGAGAAAAAGATCGCAGGGATGTTCGAATAAAAATGGCTGCCAAAGAAGCGAGCCTGCTCTTAGAAGATCAAATTTGTTTCCCCTTCTACGTTATCTCAAAAGAGATTATCAGGAGATATACGCCGGTCCTCGAGCCTTTGGGCCTGACCTACACCCAATACATCGCCATGATGGTTTTGTGGGAGTACGGCGACATGACCGTCAAAGCGCTAGGAGAGAAGATGTTCCTAGATTCCGGCACCCTTTCCCCGCTGGTAAGGAAGCTTGAGTCAAAGGGATTCATCACGAAAAAAGTCGATTTCGATGACGAGCGGGCAAAGATCATAACCCTCACGAAACGCGGCAAGGACATGAAGCTCAAATGTGCTGCCGTTCCCCTCGTTTTGAAGTCTTCCGTTGACGGTTCTTCGAAACAGTATGAGGAGATGAAAAAAACGTTGCATTCCATTATGGAATATTTACGAGTAACGCAATAATCTCTTTGCTGTCTCAAGAAAAATAAAAAATCACCGTTTTTCGGCTAAAAAGCTGATAGACGGTGATTTTCTATTACTTGCAGAAGACCATGTGCTTGAAGAGCAAGACCCAAACGAGGTCGATCCAACCAAACGGCAAACCAAAGAAAATAACAACGATCGCCATGATGATGTTGGAAAGAATGGGGTGCTCGAAGGCCGCAGAAATCCTGACCAAGATTTCAACGAACCAGTTCACAACCGGGATGATCAAAAGAAGGAATTGAATCAACCTGGGCTGCGAGTTAAACCACTTCATCATACGTTTATCCTCCTTCAACAAATTTTACTATATGTTCACCAATTGTTAAGAATAGTTTCTTTCCAATTATTAATAATTGTTGTTTGTTCTTGAGAGCATAATGGAAGCCTGCAAGCCAAAAATAGGTTAGAATTATTTCGTCCATAGGAGGACACAATTAATGAATAAAGAATTACTCGGTCTCATCGAAGATCAAATCAACAAAGAGCTCTGGAGCGCCTACATCTACTACGACATGGCGGAATACTACGAAGGTCAGGGCCTGCACGGCCTCCACGCCTGGTTCGCAGCCCAGGCGAAAGAGGAAGTCGAACACGCCAATAAGTTCTGCAAGTTCCTTCAGGATCTCGGCGAGTCCTTCTCCATGAAGGCCATCCCCGCCCCCGGAAAAACCTACAAAGACCTCCGCGAGCCCCTCGCCTACCAGGTTGAGCACGAAGCGCTTGTCACCGGCTTGATCCTCAACATCTACCGCAAGGCCAAAGATGTTGGTGATATCTCCACCAGCCACTTCATGTCTTGGTACGTCAACGAGCAGCTCGAGGAAGAATCCACCGCGAAAGACATGCTCGGACAATATGATCTCTACGCCGCCCAAGGCGGACTCGGACTTCACCTGTTCGACAAAGAAATCGCCTCCTCCAGAGACTAAACAAATATTTAAAGAGCCTCCCACCAAGCAATGACGGGAGGCTTTTCATATGCACGCTTGCGCGTAAGGATATATGGATTAAAGCGGCAGATCTTTTTTGAGGAACCGGATGCTTCCAACAAGAGCGCCGACAATACCAATCGCCACCAGAACGCCAATCTCCCAAATCCAGTTGTAGGAGATCGTGACGCCATCAACGCCAGCCAGCGCCTTCGCAAACGCCCCAATGCTATCCGTGTCAATCAGAGTAAAGACGGTTCCGTAATTGAATACGCTCATTGCTTGAACGCCTACGCCGACCGAAACGAACACCGTGTTCCCGAAAAGGCCAAGGATGACGCAGAGGAAGGAGAGGACGCAGACGCCGCCACCGACGGCGATGCTGTAATTGGTTTTATTGAAGAAGGCAGAAGCGCCGAAGCAAATGCCTGACAGGGCGAACAAAGCGCAGAACGAAGACAAGCACAGCAAGAGGGTTCTGACTGGATACATATTAGAAGCTCCGCCGTTAGCAATGCGTATCGCCCCAGCGATGGTTTCGGACCCCAGCGCAACACCCGTAATTACCAAATACATTGCAAAAAGCGAACCAATTAGGAACAAATAGCTCGTCCTGATGACTTTTCGACGGCTTGTCGGAGTGGATAAAACATAGGCCAACGACCCGCTTGATACCTGGTCCGCAATCAAGGCGTTCGAGGTAATCATGACGTAAATCATGGGGAGGAGAACGCCGGCGATCTTATAGACGAGGTCGCTGATGATGGAGTTCAAATCGACGCGCGACATGACGGCTATCCTCGAAAGCGAGTAGCCCATCTGCTCCATCAAACCAAGGATCTGGAACCAGCTGAGTCCTTCATCCTTCACATAGATCGAGACGTTATCGATGTTGATGTTGGTGAAGATGTTTTTGCTGGTCACCACGACATTGATGACGAAGAATATCGCCGCCGAACCAATCGTAAGCATCAGCCAAAGCATCCAATTGGCTTTGATGGTCTGCTTCAGCAGCGGAATCGATATGAATGATTCTCTTTTAGTTTTCGCTTGTTCCATTATTTTCTCCTCCGAAGTGTTCAAGGAAGTATTTTTCTAAGGTGTATTTGAGTTCAACGCACTGGAAGATCTCGTATTTTGAGAGCTCATCGATGATTTTGCCGGCCGTGTGGCTGTTGGCGCGCAATACGATCCGCTGGAATTCAGGAACCCTTTCGAGGACTTCGAAATCTCCTTGGAACGCTTTTTCGTAGTCCTCCATTTTCGTGAAGCCAATCACGAAGTCGCGATACGGGCGGTTATGGATTTCCTTCATATCGACGATATCGATGAGGTGCCCATCCTTAATGAAGCCAACGTAATCGCAGGTCTCATCCAATTCATCGAACATATGGTTCGACATCAATATGGTGGCGCCTCTCTTCTTTTCTTCTTCGATGATCTCGATGAAGGCCTCCCTCATAAGCGGGTCCAAACCAGTCGTGGGCTCATCGAGCAAAATGATGTCAGGCGAATGCATAAACGCGGCCACGAGCGCGGTTTTCTGCTTCATGCCCTTGGACATTCTCTTCAGGTTTGCCGTCGGGTCGAGCTGGAGGGCGTTGATGATTCTTTCGGCCTTGCTCATGTCGGTCAGACCGACAAGCTCAGCTTGGCTTTTGAGGAACGTGGAGCCGTCTTCAACCGGCGGGAAAGCAATTTCGCCAGGAAGATAACCGATGCTCCGTTTGATGATGTCTCCTTTTTTATAAGGATCTAGCCCATTCACGCGAACCGTTCCGGAATCGGGGCGAAGGAAGCCCATAATATGGCGGAGCGTCGTGGTTTTCCCGGCTCCGTTAGTGCCGCAGTATCCAAAAGTGCAGCCCTTTGGGACTTTGAAGCTGACGTCGAATATGCCGCGTCCCTTGCCGTAATCCTTGGTAAGGTGCTGGATGTCGATGACGACGTTTTCGCTTAGGGCATTGATATAGTCAATTGTCTTTTGGCTCATTTCTTGTTGCCCTCCACACCGCTAAGTCCTGAGAACGATTTCTCTTCTTTGTAGAAGCTCATGAAGTAATCCTGAAGGGTGAACGGCTTCTCTTCGAACTCAATGACGTTCTTATCGCGCAGAGAAGAGAAGAACGCGCGATAGGAGTCGCGTTTGATCTTCACGGTCGCAATCCTACGTATCTCGCTCGAATCCACGATTTCGCAAACGGGTTTCGACTCGACGAACTTCTTGAGGCTATCGACGTCGCGGAACCTGATTTTATAGGTGGAGACGTCGCCCTGCTTTAGCTCTTTTGCCTTGAAAGTCGATACATGTACCCCGTCTTTTATGATGGAGATGGTGTCGCAGGTCGCGTCGACCTCAGAGAAAATATGGCTGGAAAGAAGGATCGTCTTACCCCTTTTCTTCTCTTCGACGATGAAGCGGATGAAAACCTGCTGCATGATTGGGTCAAGGCCAGATGTCGGCTCGTCAAGAATCAGCACATCGGGGTCGTTCATGAACGCCGCGACGACGGCAAGCTTGCGCTTTTCGCCAAGCGACATGCTCTTCACATCCACGTTCGGATTCAATTTGAAGAGGTCGAGGAGGTAATTCATCCTCTCATCGTTCCTTTCGCCGCGCATATCCTGCATCATGCGGAGGAAGCCCATGCCGTCTAATCCAGCCGGGATAGCGGGCTCGCCAGGAAGATAGCCTACCCGCTTCAAGATTTTTTCCGTATGGCCGAATGTCTCTTGGCCAAACAAGGTGATGGTGCCCTTAGAGGGCTTCGAAAAGCCCATGATGTGGCGGATCGTGGTCGACTTGCCGGCTCCATTGGGCCCGAGATAGCCATAGCACTCGCCTTTATGGACTTTGATCGATACATCGAAAACGCCACGGCCGTAGCCATAGTCTTTCGTAAGATGATCAACGTTTATGACGACTTCTTCCATGGTTTATTCCTTGATGAGCGACAAAGAGAAGGTGTGGAAGTCGCGATATTTCTTGCCGCCGTGAGTCGAAGGATAGGTTTTGTTGATCTCGGCGATCTGCTCGGCGGTCGGATGGGTGTTCACATCGTGCTCAACCGCGTCGGAGGTGCCGCTTTCGATCGCAAGGTCCAAGCCATACCAATAAAGCTGATAAGTCAGGTCGTCCATCGACACGGGGAATTTCAGATAGACGGATTTGTCGTCGATTTCGGAATAAACGATGGTTTCGACGAATTCGGGCTCAATGTAAAAACCGCTCTCCTCGCCGAAAATGGAATCGAGGGAAAAACCGAGTTTAAATATGTTCTTGCCAGAGGCGGCGACGGCCCCCACGTTGTAGTAGACGGGCAGCTCCAACCCATCCGCCAAGAGTTCCATCAAAGGCTCGGATAAAGATTCGTAGTCGACGTCTTCTTCTTCGCTGGAAGAATCGGCCGCCGAATCCTCGGAAAGCACCTCTTCGGAGGAAAGCTCCTCTTCATAGGAAAGGATCTCTTCTTCGGAAGAAAGCTCAGATTCCTCAGATGCGCTGACGGAACTTTTTGCGGCCGTGTTGAACTTTGCCTCCGCATAAATGGTGCCCTTCTTGCCGGTCGCGCTGCCGTTAGAATAGCTATCTTCCGTCAAGGTCATCTTGGCCAGAAGATGCGCGCCTTTGGTTTTGCCCATCTGGAATGAATAGGTCCCGGAATATCCGGTTTCCCCGCAGCTCACTAAGCACAGCGGGAAGATAAGGAATGGCAGAAGCCTCGTCTTTTTCATAATCGTTCCTCCGATATGTCTTCCTATTAATTTTCTCGAAAACGCATACACGGGTCGCGCGGATTGGCTATTGCTTATCGTATTCGCCGTATTCGCAGCCGATGTTTTTGGCTTCGATTTCGTCTATCAGTTTGCCCTTGTGATACAGCTTGATCACGCCGACGCCATTGCCGCCGTTCCACAGACGGTTATGAAGCTTCTTGCCGTTCGGCGCTTCGTAATTAATCAAAAGCATGTCCTTCTTCTCGCAGGTGATGTCGGTCACCATCTTGTTTCTCCACGTCTTCTGCTCGACGTGCCAAATGATCTGCGTATCGGTCTCTTTGCAATCGAATTTGGTGCGCGTATTGGTCCAGAATTTGGAGAAATTGAACTCGTAGCACTCCCCTTCATAGTAGAAGGCGCTCAAGAGCTTGCGCTTTAAGGCGATGAACAAAACCTTCGGGCATCCGCCGCCGATATCGAAGACGCTGTTCTCAAGCTTTTTGCCGGTGATCTTGCTGGTGAGGTTATTGCTGGAGAGCCAGACCCAGGGCGAAGTGAAATCCTTGCCCCAGTTCTTGTCGGCGTAGCCATAGCAATCCTCTTTCCGGACCTCATATTCCTCGCCGTTGCAGGTGATTGTTCCGCTGAAGAAGGATTTCATGCCCTCGGCGTGCCAGAACATCTCAAACGCCTGAAGGCTCCTGAAAAGGGTCCCGGCCCCATATCCGACGTTGAAGGCGATCTTCTTTTCGATCTTGAGGTCCCAAGAAACCTTGCCGGACCCACACATGTATTCGGGATGGGCTTTGACCTCTTCTTCGGACAATTCGATGGACCCATGCGTCGTTTCTTCGTCGATATAGCAGTCCCCTGCCTTCACCGAATAAGGCGTGGTCCAATGGATCTTGACCTCGTTCCAGCCGAAGAAGCGATGGAGCTGGGTCGCGTTTTCGCCCCAGAACCCCACGTTGACCATAAGATAGGAAGGCCTAACCCCCTTCTCTTTGTTTTCCGGCAATTGGCCGAACACCGGCTTATCGCCGCCAAGCTTCGGGTTGCACAGGAAGAATTCGATGAAGAACGGACGCGCCTCCCCCGTCTTCTTGCTATACGCGGTAAAGGAATGCCACCACCAGTCATAGCCCTTCTTGGCCTGACCGCCGAACAGCTGGCATTCATCCCTTCTTAAATCGCTTTTGTTGAACATAAGATTTGCCTCGGCGATGATTTTATTCCTTTCGCCAACCTTTAGGTAGGATTTTGGGTAAGAAATCACAATAAAAAATTAATCAAAATTAACAATTTAGCGGATAATTTTTTGACCTTTTTCGATTAGTTTCCTTAATAGTCCGAACAATTTGCGTTGCTCATCGCCAATTCCTATTGGATTGCACGCGTGAAAAGTTTCCGATAAGTCAAAACTATGTTTTGTCTTGCCTTCGGATTTTTCTAGACTTTGCACCCCGAAATATGTAACGATTAGGAAGCCAAGGAGCGCACTTATGATTTACAAAGACGTAGTAAATGTTTTGCCACCCAATTTCGAGGAAATCCAAAAGAGGCCGAAGAGGCCCATCATCCTGAA
>JAILKX010000082.1 GCA_024693415.1 Bacilli bacterium | reverse complement strand
TGCCGAAGGAGTGGGAGGTCAAAGAGGTTCGCGTGAACCGGAAAGGAAGCGAAATCGATGGATAACAGCGAATTCCTGATCGTCCATAAGTCGATATTGCCGCCGCAATTCGAAGCCATCATCGAGGTCAGGGAGATGATCAAGGACGGCAACGTCAGCGTCTCCGAAGCCTGCAAGAGGATGGGCATCAGCCGCAGCTCCTTCTATAAATATAAGGATTATGTGTTCCGCGTGCGCAAGGACCAGGGGAGCCGGGCGATATTGACCCTCAAGACGGTCGATAGAAAAGGCATCCTCTCCGGGATCCTTGGCAAGGTGAGCGAGCTCGGGGCCAACGTCATCTCGATCAACCAGGACACCCCGCTAGGCGGATTAGCCTACATCGCGCTGACGATCGACCTCGGGGACGTCGAGTATAGCCGCGAGGCTTTATCGAAGGCCTTCAGCGGAATCGAAGGCGTCAAGAAAGTGGATATTATAGGAGTGGAATGATGGCACATAGAATCGCGATATTGGGATACGGGACGATCGGACGCGGCGTCTTTGAGATCGCCAGAACCAAGAAAGAGTTCGACGTGGCCTACGTTTTCGACCGCAAGGAAAGGTTCGACAAGCGCTATGAAAGCCTCTTCACCGATGACCTTGGCACCATCCTGAACGACCCAAGCGTCGAGATCGTCGTCGAGGTGCTAGGCGGCTTCGATTTCGCCTATTCCTGCATCAGGAAATGTTTGGAAAGCCGTAAAAGCGTCGTGACCGCGAACAAGGAAGTGGTGGCCGTCAAGATCGATGAGCTCACCCGCCTTGCCCTAGATAACGGCGTGAGGTTCCTCTTCGAGGCCTCCGTCGGCGGCGGCATCCCGATCATCAAGCCGCTCATGGAGATCGTCAAGACCTCCGAGATCCGCGGGATATACGGCATCCTTAACGGCACGACCAACTTCATCTTGACCAAGGTGTTCGAGGGCATGCCCTTCAATGAGGCATTGAAAACGGCCCAGAAGCTCGGATTCGCCGAAGCCAATCCCTCCGCCGACTTAGAGGGCCTCGACATGGTCAGGAAGATCGCGATCCTCGCCGATCTCTCCTGGGACACCTACGTCCCGATCGAAAAGGTGTCGCACATCGCGATGAATACCGTCACGCAAGAAAGCATCGACTACGCCAAAAAGAGCGGATTGACCGTCAAATTCATCTGCCAAGCGGTCAAAGAGGGCAATGAAATCCGCCTAGGCGTCGCCCCGTATTACCTAAAGCAAACCCACCCCTTCGCCGGGGTGAGCAACGAGTTCAACGCCATCCTGCTCAAGACCTATCCTAACGATGATCTGACCTTCATCGGCAAAGGGGCGGGAAGCCTGCCGACCGCAAGCGCGGTGGTGGGGGACCTCTATTGCATCATCAACAACATGGCCTTCGATAGCTACCATAACGCGAATCGATTCGATATCCGCGGCTTGGAGCTATCCCCGTCCATCGAAAGCTTGGAGGAGTGACCATGAAGAAGTATAACGTCGCCATCTTAGGCGCCACCGGGGCGGTGGGCCGCGAGATGCTGAAGGTCCTCGAAGAGAGGGATTTCCCGATCGGCCGCCTCCTTTTGCTCGCCTCCAGCCATAGCGTAGGCAAAAAAATGACCTTCAAGGGCAAGGAATACGAGGTGCAGGAAGCGACTCACGATTCCTTCAAGGGCCTAGACATCGTCCTAGGCGCTTCCGCCAACGCCATCGCCAAGGAATTCGCCAAGGACATCGTGGGGGCCGGGGCCTTGTTCATCGATAATTCAAGCGCCTTCCGCATGGACCCAAACGTCCCCCTCGTGGTCCCCGAGATCAACCCAGATGACATCAAAAAGCATCATGGCATCATCTCTAACCCCAATTGCTCGACCATCATCACCTTGCTTGCGGTCTACCCGATCCACAAGCTCTCGCCGATCAAGGCGATGGTCGCCTCGACCTACCAAGCGGTCTCAGGCGCCGGGGCCAAAGGCCCGCTAGAGCTCGAGGAGCAGATGAAGGCCTCCATCAGCAAAGAGACGATCACGCCTAATGTATTCCAATATCAGATCGCCTCGAACCTCATCCCCCATATCGGCTCCTTCAACGAGGATGGCTATACGACTGAAGAGATGAAGATGCAAAACGAGGGCCGGAAGATCATGCACGCCCCTAGTCTCAAGGTGAGCTGCACCTGCGTCAGGGTCCCCGTGATGCGCAGCCACTCCATCAGCGTCACCCTCATCACCGAGAAGCCCTTGGAGATCGTAGACATCAGGAACGCCATCGCCTCTTATCCTGGGCTAAAGCTCTATGATGACCCAACCAAAAACATGTACCCCATGCCACTGCTCACAAGCGACCAGGACCTCGTCTACGTCGGCAGGATCCGCAAGGACATCGCTTTCGATAACGGCATCGCCCTCTGGTGCTCAGGGGACCAAGTAAGGAAAGGCGCGGCGACCAACGCGGTCGAGATCGCGATCAAATGGGTGGAACAACAATGCTGAAAGTAGTGAAATTCGGCGGCTCATCCCTCGCGGATGAGGGCCAGTACAAGAAAGTCAAAGCCATCATCGAAGGCGATGACGCCCGCCGCGTCATCGTCGTAAGCGCGGCCGGCAAGCGGAGCGAAGGCGACCACAAGATCACCGACCTCCTCTACCTTTGCTACGCCCACTTGAAATATGGGATGGAGGCCAACTCCATCTTCGACGCCGTGAAGTCGCGCTACCTCGAGATCGAGAAGAGCCTCGGCATCGACGCGAACATGGAGGAGGAACTATCCAAGATCGAGTCGCTCCTGCAGAAAGGAATCGACCAGAATTACCTCGTCTCCCGCGGCGAATACCTAAGCGCCAAGATCATGTCCGCATACCTTGGCTACCCCTTCCTAGACGCCTCCGACGCCATCTTCTTCCGTTACGACGGCACCCCAGACGCCGAGAGAATCAAGGAGAAGCTCTCCCTAGCCTACGAGGAGAACCTAAGGCTCGTCGTCCCCGGCTTCTATGGGGTTTACCCCGACGGGGCATATCACCTCTTCTCCCGCGGCGGAAGCGACGTCACCGGCTCCTTGCTGGCCCAAGCCCTCCACGCCGACGAATACGAGAACTGGACCGACGTATCGGGCTTCTTCGTGACCGACCCCAAGATCGTCGCTCACCCCAAGCAGATCAAGGAGATCTCCTACGCTGAGCTTAGGGAACTTTCCTACATGGGGGCCAACGTCCTCCACGAGGACACGATCTTCCCCGTCCAGGAGCTCGATATCCCAATCCACGTCCGCAACACCAACCGCCCCGAGGACGAAGGCACGATCATCACCGCGAGCCCCAAAGACAAAGGCCAGATCATCACCGGCATCACCGGAAGGCGCAACTACAGCTCCATCACGGTCATCAAGAAGTCGCGCCTTTCCAAGACAAGCGCCATCCAAAAGGTCCTCGAGATCTTCGCTCGCTATAACGTGGAAGTCGAGCACATGCCCTCCTCGATCGACACCTTCTCCCTCATCGTCGACCACGAGAAATACCATAAGCACCTCTATGAGATCGTCGCCGAAGCCAAGAAATTGGAAGAGGTGGAGGACGTCATCGTCGAAAGCGACATCGCCCTCATCGCGGTAGTCGGCCGCAACATGGCCACCAAACCCGGCATGTCCGCCAAGCTCTTCTCGATCTTCGGGGAGAACAAGATCAACATCAAGGTCATCGCCCAAGCCTCCCAGGAATTAAGCATCATCGTCGGCGTGTCCAATATCGACTTCGAGCGCGCCATCTCCGCCATCTACAGCGCCTTGGTAAGATAGCCCCGGGCGTCGCCCGAGACACAGTCTGCGGGGTGACCGCCGCAAACCACGCGAAAATAACGCCTGATCGGCATTATCCAAAAAAAGAAGCGCCCTTAATCGGACGCTTCTTTCAGCATCATGTAATGGGTCACGATCCCGATGTTGCCCGAGACGTATAGCGGCCAATTCGCCAAAGTGAAGGCGTTATTGAGGGCCATCGGATTACGGACCTTGGAGGTCAGGACGATCGAGAGGTCGCCGAAGAAGATGAAGGTGATGGCTATCGCGAACCGCAGGTAGAACCTGTCTTTGGTCTTGACGTAATTGATATAGCAGCAGGCGCAGTTATAGGCTAGGGCCGCCCCAAGGAGCGAATCGAGCAGCGCCAGAACGAATTCCATCTTGAGCGCGAAGTGGAGGACGAAGAACGCGGCTGCCCCGATCGCAAGCGGGATGAAGGGCTCAAACCATTTCCCCCTTCGGATGAAGATGAAGAGGTAGTAGGTGAGGGCGAAGCAGAGGTGGGCGGGCCAAGGAGCGCTTGAAAAGGAGAAGAACACGTCGGCGGTCACCGTGAGGACGAAATATATTAGCAAAGTATCTAAGAAAGATTTTTTCTTGCGCCTGTTGCCGATAAATGTAATGAGAACGAATAGGAGGGATACCGATGTCAGCGTCACCTTGATCGCCCCCATGTAATTCCATAATCCAGAGGTCTTATCGGTCAGGTAAAGCCCTTTGGCGACCGTGGCGATCTGAATCGCGACCAATGCCACGAAAAGGACGGCCTCAATCAGGATATAGATTCTCGACATCTTGCTTTTGAACATATCCCTAAGATTATCGCCAAAACGCCGCATCCTTTCAATTCGCTTCTGCGTGCGCCATGCATCCGCGCCCGCATATTCTTTTTTCAGCAAAATGGCATATAATGTTTAATCAATACATATAATTTCCGGAATCGAACGATGAAAAGAAAACTCACAATGCGTGCGGTATATCTCGCCGCCGCGCTCATCGGGGTGCTGATGCTTTTGCTGCAGTTCGGCATCGTTTCGCTGAGCAATATCCGCGAAGCCGAGAACACCACGATTGCCTACGTCAATCAAACCGAGGCCATCGTCGAGAACAACAAGCGCGAGGGGGAGGTCCTCTTGGCTTCCGTCAAAGAGGATTACATCCGCCTCACCAAAGCGGTCGCCCATTACCTCGACAACGATCCCGATTCCTATAACGACATCAATGAGCTCCTCACCTTATGCAACCTCATGGAGATCGACGAAATCCATATCTTCAACGAGGAGGGCCTCATCGTCTCAAGCAGCGTCGCCAAATACGTCAACGTCGTCTCGATGTACGACGAAGGGCAGATTCAGTACTTCCTCCCGATGCTCGAGGACAAGACGCTTTCGATGTGCCAGGACGTCACCCCGAACTCGGCCGAAGGCAAGCCGATGATGTATGCGATCACCTGGAACGCCACCGGCACCTACATGGTGCAGATCGGCATCGAGGCGGTTCGCCTGGACGAAGTGCTCAAAGCCAATGAGATCTCCGCGATCGTCGAGGATATGGCGATCGGTGAGAACATGGCGGTCATCGTCGCCGACGCCGCGACTCTCGAAGTCAAGGGCTCGAGCCGCAAGGGCCTCCTGAACCGTCCGATCGGCGAGGTCACGAGCCTCAACGCCGACCACCTCCTTTCGCGGGCGAAGCAAGTCGCCGAAAGCGAATCCAAGAACGGCCACGACTTCTCGACCGACGTCACCGTCGAGGGGATTTCGGGCCGCCAATACTGCAGCATCGGCTACATGGAGGATTACGTCGTCTGCGTCTTCCTCAGCAGCAGCTCCTTCCTCTTCCGCACCTTGCTTCCGCTTCTGATCGTCGCCGTCTACCTTGCGGCCGCCCTCTTCATCGTCATCATGATCTTCCGCCGCCTCATGGCTTCGCGGGAGGAGAATATCGAGCATCTCCAGCTCTTCGCGTCGATGTCGGAGATCTATTACAGCCTGCATCTGGTCGACCTCAAGAAGAACACCGCGGTCGAATATTCGTCCAAGAACCAGGTGAAGGACGCCTTCAATAAGCCGGGCGTCTCAGACGCGACCAAGCTCATGGTCGGGATCATGCATGCGACCATGAGCGACGAATACCTGGAGCGCGGGTTGGCCTTCGCCGATATCTCGACCCTTTCGGAGCGCTTAAAGGGCAAGAAGATCATCTCCATGGAACTGCTTGGCAAGAACGTCGGCTGGATCCGCATGTCCTTCATCAACTTCGAAGAGGAGGACGGCGTCCCGACGAAGGCCGTCATCGCCACCCAGATCATCGATGAGGAAAAGAAAGCGGCAGAAGCCCTTTACCGCGAATCCCACGTGGATGAGCTGACGGGCTGCTATAACCGCAGGGCGTTCAACGCCGACGCAATGGAATACGACGCCTGTTTGAACGACAAGGAGTTCGCCTTCGTCTCGTTCGACGTGAATGGTCTGAAGACCATCAACGACGACCTCGGCCACGAAGCGGGCGACGAACTCATCAAAGGCGCGTCCGAATGCATGAACGCCATCTTCGGGAAGCATGGAAGGATCTATCGTACCGGCGGCGATGAATTCATCGGCCTCATCGACGGAAACATCGAGCTCATGAAGAACCTCGCCGAAGAATTTGACAAGAGGGTCGCCTCTTGGCACGGCAAGCAAGTGAAGGAGCTCACGGTTTCCTATGGCTATGTCCATTCCAGCGAAGCAAAGGGCAAGACGATGCTTGAAATCGCCGATCTCGCTGACAAGAGAATGTATGAGTCTAAAGCGCAATATTATAAGTGCAAAGGCATTGACCGTAGGCGGACGTAATCGATAAACGATTAGAAGCGTTTCGCAAATCGAAGGGGGGCGTGTATTTGTTTTTGCCGGATTGACGATATTCCGATACCGATGGCGGCTTTGTTTCTCTAAGAGCCGGATAATCATGAAGGCGATGCTTTCCCGCGAAGGCCCTAAATAGAGCTTTTCTTTTTTCTATTGACGGTATTACAAAATAAATAGTCAAAGATAGGCCCAAAGCCTCGCGTTGCTGGCAATAGTGTGATCTTTTGCCGTGAGTTTCTCTTTCGGCAGGGGGATGGGCGCCGTATGCGGGCGCGATGTGCGAACTAAAATAATATAGATATAGGTGTTGTCCTCTTGGTGGCGCGTTCGATGGGCGTAGAGCGCAAATAATGAAAAGGAGCAGGGCCGTGACATCGTTTTGCCTTTGTTCCGTTGCATTAGGAACGGTATCCAGAAAACCGCCGCAATTCTATTTTGTTCTTTGTCGCTCTGTTTTGCGAGGCGCGGCTTATTGCGATTCGCATATGCGAATGAATTAGTGGAATTTATTTAATTAAACTATTTAAACAATTTATCCGAGAAAAGTTTTGAATAAAAAAATTTTTGAATTGATGAAATATGCTTGAATTGTAAACGCTTCCACAATAGACTATAGGCATAGTTTTGGGGTTGGCCAGTAGTGGAAAACCCTACCATAGCGGAAGACTTAGGATCTCCGCAGAAAGAGAGAGTTTATGAAGAAACGTAAACTATTTGTTGTCGCGGGCTCAGCGTTATTGGGTGCTGTGCTCAGTGCTTGCGGCGGCGGTGGAGGAGCTGTTACTCCGAAGGTGTCTTACATCATCGACGAGAACAACGCAGTCTACAAAGTCATCAAGCAAGCCGAAGCCATGGAGGCCAAGGAACTCTATAAGAAGGCCATGGAGGAAATCAATGGCAAAGAGTTCACCGGCATTGGCAATTCGAGCCGTGGCAAAACCGCCAAGGAATACTTCATCAATTACCTGAAGGGCCTTGACAAGGATGGAAATGAATCCGCCGCCATCAAGGAAGCCTTCCCGTACGCGGATCCCAACTTCAGCTGCACCATCAACTGGACCCAGCCGAAGGAAAACTCCATCTTCACGATCATCGACACCGACATCGCGGCATCGAACCACACCATCTCGATGACCTTGATCCAGGATGCGAACCAGATCGCCGCCAAGGAAATCAACACCGGCAATTTCTACAACTACGTCCCGAAGGAATGGAAGGGCTCCGACGACAACAAAGAGCCGTTCGCCCTCCAATCCCTCAACAAGATCTTTGAGTTCAATAACCTCGCCAACAAGACCTTCACCAATTGCTGGGACTTCGTCCGCACCGGCGAGAGGCCGATGTTCATGGCCCCGCAATCCGAACCCGTCGGCCGCAACTGGCTCATCATGCTGAGCCAGAAGAAGTACAGCGACATCCTCATGAACGCCGCAAAGGCCCTCGAGGGCGACGAGAAGACCCGCATCGAGACCGAAGCGAACAACCTCGCCGCCAAGGCCACCGAGTTCAAGCTCGACGCCACCTCCGGCAAGTACGGCCTCGCCTTCGCGAAGCTTTGGCTCAACCAGTATGACGTGCGCACCGACGACGGCCCGATCTGCAATGAACTCGTCACCACCGACGCCGCCGGCGCCTCTGGCTGCCTCGTCTACTCGAAGCTCCGCTCCATCACCGAATCCGAGACCTCTTCCAAGAAGAACGTCACCGTCGCCGCCTATCAGGATGGCTACAAAGGAATCGGCGGATACATGTACAAGCATTACCTCCAGGTCCTCAAGACCTCTCCGTATCCTTGGACCAGCTGCGCGTTCATCCACTTCATGACCTGCACCCATGACGGCTTTGCCGCTTGGGGCAAGGACATCGGCGGATATTGCTCCAATACCACCGCAGGCGTCAACCAGGATCACTCCAATGACGGCGGAACCGAATTCCCGGTTCTCAACGACAGGGGCTATGACTGGTGGACCGACACCGGCGACGGCAAGGGCAACCTCGTCATCGAAGACGGCGCCTACTGCGCTTCCGCCGAGCTCACCGTCGGCACTTGGCTCGACACCCTGAAATAAATCGTTCGCAATAACGATCTTTCCTTAGGAATAGGCCGTAAGAGCACATCGCCCTTGCGGCCTTATCCTGTAATATAGGAGGCAATACATGACAAGCTCCCCAGCGACAAAATCCCCGCGGCAGGTCAGCGATCTGTCTAAGCTTTTCACAAAAGTTACGACATGGCTCTCCCGCCCGGAAAACGTCATTCTTCTGATCTTGGGACTTATCCTTTCCTTCGCGGTCCTCTATCCGCTTTGGTCCGTCATCCAGAACTCGCTTACGGTCCACGCCGGCAAAGAACAGATGATCGCGAGCTCCCTCGGATATGGGACCACCGGGCTGCAGCTGGTCAACTGGAATTACCTGATGACCGGGCCTTATGGGGCCAAATACCTTTGGGAGCCCCTCGGCAATTCGCTGCTGCTCGCGACCTTGAGCTGCGTATTCGCGCTGCTATTCGGCGGTATCGCCGCCTTCTTGGTCACCCGCACCAACATGCCGTGCAAGAAATGGATATCCACCGTCTTCATCTTCCCCTACATCATGCCGCAATGGACCCTCGCCCTCGTCTGGAAGAACCTCTTCTGGTCCGCTAAGGTCACCGGCGGGTCGAACGGCCTGCTCGCCTTCATCAGCAACGGCGCCATCGCGATGCCGGAGTGGTGGTGCAGAGGCCTCTTCCCCTGCGCCATGGTCCTCGGCATGCACTACGCGGCCTTCGCCTACATCCTCATCGGCGGCATCTTCAAGAACATGGACGCCTCGCTTGAGGAAGCGGCGACCATCCTCAATACCCCGAAGTGGAAGATCATCACCCGCATCACCATCCCGATGATCGTCCCGGCGATCCTCTCCACCATCCTCCTCGTCTTCTCTAGCGCCGTCGGCTCCTACCCCGTCGTCCACTATATCGGCGGAAAGAACTTCTCGGTTCTAGCGACCTCTTACATCGAGCTTCGCGCGATCACCGGCGACGGCTACGCCGCCATCATCGGCATCGTGATGCTCATCATCGGCTTCATCATCCTCATCATCAACCAGATCACGATGCATTCGAGGAAACAGTTCATCACGGTCTCCGGCAAATCCGCCCAGGCCACCAAGATCAACCTTGGCAAGGTCTTCAAGTGGGTGTGCGCGGTCGTCTTGATCATCGCGACATTGTTTACGTCGCTGCTCCCGATCATCTCCTTCGGCCTCGAGACCTTCGTCGAGAATCCGGGCGACTATTCCTCCTTCACGACGAAGTGGTGGGTCTACCACGAAAACGGCGAGGTCGGCATGTACGGCAACTACGGCGTCTTCTACAACACCCAGCTATGGACCTCCTTCCGCAACCAGGCGATCGTCGCCATCAGCTGCGCATTGATCGCCGGATCGATCGGCTTCCTCGCCGGATATGCCGTAAGCCGCAAGAGGAAGAACAAGTTCGCCTCTTACGTCAACGGCATGTCCTTCTTCCCATACCTCATCCCGGCCGTCGCCTTCTCCGTCGCCTATTACGCCTTCGGCTTGCAGGTCGGGCTCGGCGGCTTCGTCGGGACGATGATCCTCATGATCATCTGCGGTTCGGTGAAGTACATCCCGTTCTCTTCCCGCTCATCCCTATCGGCGATGATGCAGCTCTCCCCGGAAATCGAGGAAGCCGCGGTCATCCAAGGCGCGTCCTGGTGGAAGCGCATGGGCCGCATCGTCATCCCGATCCAAAAATCCGCGATCATCTCGGGATACCTCCTTCCGTTCATCACGGGCATGCGCGAATTGAACCTCTTCATGTTCCTCGTCGCCAACAACGACCAGCTCGCGACCACATCCCTTGCCTATTACGATGAGATGGGTTTGACCCCATTCTCCTCGGCCGTCAACCTCATCATCATCATCTTCGTGCTCGCCGCGAACCTGCTCGTCAATCTATTAACCGGTGCCTCGATCGACTCTGGCATCGGAGGAGGTAAGAAAAATGCCTAAAATCATACTGGAAAACATCAATAAGAAGTGGGGCACCTACTATGGCGTCGACGGATTGAACCTTGAGATCGCCGACAATGCCTTCGTCACCCTCCTCGGCCCCTCCGGCTGCGGAAAAACCACGACCCTGCGCATGATCGCGGGCCTCGAGACCCCGACCACCGGCAGGATCACGATCGGCGATACCGTGGTCTTCGATTCCGAGACCGGCGTGAACGTCCCCGCTTCGAAGCGCCACGTCGGCTTCCTCTTCCAGAACTACGCCCTCTGGCCGAACATGACCGTCTACCAGAACATCGTCTTCGGCCTTAAGAACGTCAAGGAAGAGATGGAGATGTACGAGTGGAAGCTCGTGCGCCTAAGCGATTACATCCGAATCCTCGGCAAGCCCGAGAAGGTCGTCTCGCTCATCAACGACGCCAAGGACAAGGATGGCAACATCAAGATGGATTCCGCCGTCTTGAAGATCACCGACTTCTTCGAGGTCTCCTATCCGACCGCCAAGAAGGTCTATAAGCTCGGCCTGGAGAAGGAAGGCGCCGACATCGCCGGCATCTCCTCCGCCGGCATCGCGAAAGCCAACGCCGAAATAGAGACCATCCGCGCCAAATACGAGGCGAAGGGCATCAAATTGGACGAACAGTTCCGCATCCTCGACGAATCGGGCAAGCCGATCGTCAAAGAAAGGAAGCTCTCGCCCGAGGAGATCGACCTCAAGCTCCGCGCTTCGGCCCGCACCCTCAAGATCGGCCAATTCATGGACCGCTACCCCGCCGAGCTATCCGGCGGCCAGCAGCAGCGCGTCGCGATCGCCCGTACCCTCGCCCCCGGACCGCGCGTCCTGTTCATGGACGAGCCGCTATCGAACCTCGACGCGAAGCTCCGCTTGGAGATGCGCTCCGAATTGAAGCGCCTCCACATGGAGACCGGCGCGACCTTCGTCTACGTCACCCATGACCAGCTCGAGGCCATGACCCTCGCCACCAAGGTCTGCCTTATGGACAATGGCGTCCTCCAGCAATACGATCCGCCGCTAGAAATCTACCATCGCCCGACGAACCTATTCACCGCCGACTTCATCGGCAACCCCGCCGTGAACCTCATCGAGGCGAAGGGCAACGTCAACGCCAAGGGCCAGTTCGAATTCGAGCTCCTCGGCGGCCAGAAAGCGGTGTTCACCCCGGCGGATGAGGGATTCGACCTCGCCGCCGTCCGCGCCAAGCTCGCGAGCGAAGCGCGCCCCATCACCGCCGACAAATCCAACAAGGACGGCCCCTTCCCCTATAAGATCCCGCTCATCGAGCAGCCGGTCGATGTGGTGGACAACCCGGTGATCGCCGACGACGACTTCGTCCTAGGCGTCCGCTCCGAGTACATCACCATCAACGAAAAAGGGAAGCTCCACGCGAAAGTCTATTCCGCCATGCCTACCGGCAAAGAGACCACGATCCGTCTGGAAGTCGGAAACTTCCTGCTGACCGGCGACGTCTTCGGCGCCATCGACTATCCGATCGGAACCGATATCGACCTCGGCTTCTCGGGCAACAACATCATGCTCTTCGACCGCAAGTCGCAGAAGCTCTTGACGCTCGGGACCCTCGAAGTCTGCTGAGGCTTCACTCGACGCCCCACGCCATCCCATGGTGGCGGGGGCGTTTTCGTTTGGGGAAAACGGTGCGTTGCCGGAACTTCGATGGCCCCTAGGCACCCTAGAAGCCCCGTAGGCGCGAATCAGCATATCTTAGGGAGGTAAGTCCCTTCTTTGGGAATCGCTTCAAGGCGGGCCTTCTAGGAAGGGATTCGATAAGTTGACTTGGGGCTGCCGGGTAATATGATTGAAGCATGATCAAGAATTTCAGGAAGATCTATGAGGGCGTCTACCGCAGCGGGCGCTTAGGCAAAAACCCGGGCCGCAAATTGGATAGGCATAACATCAAGCTCGTCATCGATCTCCGGTATCAGGAGGAAATCGATGAGGCGCCCGACGTTTTGCCGAGCCACATCGAGTATCTGAACGTTCCTTTGCTGCAGCCCCACGACATGAACCTACCCACCGATTTCTCGAATTACCTGAAGGGCGATGACTATTTCTCGGTCTACGACACCTATAAGCAGGTGAGCGAGATCCCAGAATTCAAGGCAAATACCTATAAAGTGGTGGAGATCCTAGAAAATCATGACTTCTCGAAGGGCGGCGTCTTGTTCCATTGCCATTCGGGCAAGGATAGGACGGGCGTGGTGTCGGCGATATTTTTGAGGCGCAAAGGCTTCACGCGCGCGGAAATAGATAAGGATTATATAAGGACCAACAGGAAGTACCGCTTCGCCGCGGTCATCGCCTACCTCTTCGTCCTTCTAAGATCCGGGAGCCACAGAAAAGCGGTGGAGCTCTATCGCTTCTTCCATGTCAAAAAAGACTACATCGACCTATTCTTGGACGCTTTCAAGGATTGAGATCGCTATTGCTGACGCTAGATTATAATTTTTGCAATAGAATGGTGCATTTGTTGCAATTCTATTTTTTCGTTGCTCTCATTAGACTGAACATAAAGAAGGTATACCCCTATGAGAGAGACCGTTATCGACGAAGCCAAGCGCTGCCTGCAATGCAAATTCCCCCGCTGCCGCCAGGGCTGCCCCATTCAAACCCCGATCCGCGACGCGATCGGACTCCTCCGCAACAACCAGATCAAGGAAGCCGGCGAACTGCTTTTCGAGAACAACCCGCTCTCCATCGTCTGCTCGCTCGTCTGCCCGCAGGAGAAGCAGTGCGAAGGCCACTGCGTACTCGGCATCAAGGGGATTCCCGTCCCGGTCGGGATGATCGAGAACTACATCTCCGACTATTACCTGAACCTTTTCGAGGCCGGTGAGATCAAGACCAACGGCAAGAAGGTTGCGATCGTCGGCTCCGGCCCGGCCGGCATCACCATCTCGATCCTCCTCGCAAGGAGGGGGTATGAGGTGACGCTTTTCGAGGCGCGCGACAAAATCGGCGGCATCATGCGCTATGGCATCCCCGCCTTCCGCCTCCCCAAAGAGATCCTCGACCGCCTCAAGACCGTCCTGATCAAGATGGGCGTCAAGATCCGCCCGAACACCAATATCGGCGCGAACCTCACCATCGATGACCTCTTCCGCGACGGCTATAAGAGCATCTTCCTCGGCACCGGCGTCTGGAAGCCTTATAAACTCGGCGTCGAAGGCGAGACCCTCGGCAATTGCTGCTACGCGATCGAATACCTGCAGAACCCGGATGTCTATGATCTCGGCAAGAGCCTGATCGTCGTCGGCGGCGGAAATACCGCGATGGACGTCGCCCGCACCGCCCTCCGCCATGGCGTGAGGGACGTCAAGATCCTCTTCCACCGCCCGAAGGAAGAGCTCACCGCCCGCAAGATCGAAATCGATTACACCTTGATGGACGGCGCGACCATCCAGGAATGCACCATGACGAAGAAAGTGGTGGAGAAAGGCGTCATCGTCACCGACGTGAAACTCCAGGAAGACGGGACCTACGCCGAAGTCGAAGGTTCGGAGCGCCTTGAAGAGGCCGATCACGTCATCATCGCGATCGGACAAGGCCCGCGCTCGGTCATCGTCAATTCCACCAAAGGCGTCGACACCACCGAGAGGGGTTTGCTGAACGTCGACGGCGAAGGCAGGACTTCAAGGCCTGGCCTCTTCGCGGCTGGCGACGTCGTCACCGGCGCCAAGACCGTCGTCGAAGCGGTGCGCCTCAGCAAGCAGGTCGCCAACGCGATGGACGAATATATGCAAAGCCTTGGCGAATAAGCCCAAAAAAAGATAATGCGGACCCAAATCGATGACACGGGTCCGCTATTTTTATATACGCGAGCGCATCGAAGGTGGTATAGTCATTATAAATCCAAGGATGGTATTTATATGAAACGCAAAGGACTTAAGATCGCTTTGATTTCCGTCGCTTCCCTCTTCGGCTTGGTCGTCGGCTTCGTCGGAGGGGTCTTGATCTTCGCCTCCGTCACCACGCTTCACGTCAAGGATAGGGAGGCGATGGAGGTGAGCGGATCCGTCGATGCGAAGGTCGATGCGTCGAAGCAGATCAAGATGATGACCTGGAATGCCGGATACGGCGCCCTCGACGAGCGTCAGGATTGCTATTGGGACGGCGGCAAAGGCGTCTATGGGGAATCCAAAGAGGTGGTGGAGGAAAACCTCGCCGCCATGAAGAGCAAGGTGGCCGAATTCGACCCCGATATCTTCTTCCTGCAGGAATTGGACGTCGATTCCAAACGCTCCTACCACGTCGATGAGCTCGCTTCGTTCGCCGAAGCGTTCAAAGAGGATTCCTATGACCATTCCTTCGCCCGCAATTTCAAGGCAGGGGTCGTCCCCCTTCCGCTGACTCAGATGACCGGGAAGGTCGACGCCGGGATCTCCACGTTCTCGAAATTCGACATCACCGAGGCCGAAAGGATCCAACTTCCGATCCCCTTCTCCTGGCCGATGAGCCTCTTCAACCTGAAGAGATGCCTTTTGGTGAACAGGATGCCGATCGAAGGGAGCGACAAGGAGCTCGTGACCATCAACCTCCACCTCGAGGCCTATGACGATGGCGATGGCCGCGCCAAGCAGATGGCGATGCTCATGGACGCGATGAAGGCGGAAGTCGAAAAAGGCAATTACGTCATCGCTGGCGGCGACTTCAACCAAACCTTCTCGACGACTGACTACGCCAAATACACCAATTACGGCACATGGAATTGCCCGGTGATCAATGCGGCCGACTATCCGTCCTTCTCGTTCAGGATGGACGATAGCCATCCGACTTGCCGCACCTTGCTGACCCCTTACGCAAACGCGGATAAATCGGCCTTCACCTATTACATGATCGACGGCTTCATCGCTAGCGACAACATCGAGATCAACGGCATCGAGACGATCGACCTCGATTTCAAGAACACCGACCACAACCCGGTCACCATTTCCTTCAACCTGAAATAGCCTTCGTAAAGCGCCTAACCAAGAGCATCTTTTTAAGAAAAAGAATCGAAAACGAATACATGGGTCGCCTAAAATCATTTTTTTAGGCACCGTTTTCGGTTAAAAGAAAAAGGGCAAAGCCCTTATTCGATTCATGCTTCGGCGTCGCCACGCTCTTGCTGATCTTCGTCTTTGCTATCGTTGCCCTTATCCTTTTGGGCGGCTTCCTTTTCTTTCATCATCGCGCTTTGGAAGCCGGCGGTGACGATGCCGGAAGGCAAGGCGATGACGCCAATGCCGAATATGGAGGAGATCATCGTGATGACCCTGCCCGCCGTGGAGACCGGGTAGATATCGCCATAGCCCACGGTTGTGAGCGATATCGTTGCCCAGTATATTGCGTCGAAGAAGGTTTCGAATGAATCCGGTTCGACGTTGAAGACGATGATGGCGGAGACGAAGATATAGGCCATCGCGACCAAGCCGACCGTCATGAGGGGTCTTTTCTGCTCGACGAGGACGTTGGTCAATATGCGGATGCTCTTGGAATAGCGGATGGTTTTGAATAGGCGCAGAACCCTAAGGCAGCGGATGAGCCTAAAGACTTTGAGGACCTTGAAGGCGTTGCTCACGAAACGGAATGCAGTGAGGATGCAAAGCAGGTCGATAAGCGCCATAGGGGTTATGGGGTAGAGGAAGAAAGAGGCCCGGCCCTTCTTCAATTTGAAGTCTGCGGTGAATAGGCGCAGGAGGTAATCGATGATGAAAATAGTTAGCGCGATGCGGTCAATGATGGTGAAGGCGAGCGTTTCTTCTTTGAAGCATAACGAAACGATGCTCGTCATGATCACCAGCATCATGAAAATGTCATAGATGTTGCTTAAACGATCCTTTTCGGTCGCGGTCTCGATAATCTCGAAAATCCTTTTTCTCATATGGCTTCCCCCATTCGATTGACGGCATTATATATTGATAAGCGAGATTAGGAAATGGGGTGAAACCGTCTTTTTCTATATCTGTGACTGATTCTGTCACTCAGGCATTGCAGGGAAGGAAAAGTTCGTCAAAGATCGATCTTCTGATCCGAATATAGCGAATTTTGCAGCAATTCCGCGTTCTCTCCGATGAACCCTTTTGCAGCATTCTCGTCGTTTTGAAGTTTCCACATGAACCAAGCGGTTGCGTAGCCGTCGGCGCTATAAAGCATGTGGCCGTGTTCAGCGCCAAGCCGTCGCGCCATCGCTTTGGGCGAGGTGATTTTGGCATACATGGCTTCCATCTTCTCGAGAGGGATGACGGCCTTGGTCTCAAAATCCCCTTCGGTGCCGGCGAGCATGAGGAGAGGAATATTGATTTTGGTGAGATCATAGTTCCATCCCAGTTCGGCCGTCATTTCCTCGTGGGTCGGCGAAAGGCTCACCGCGGTCTTGTAAATGGAGGAATTGCCGAAGGCGGTGATGGCGTTGAAAACCCCGGCCCCGCCTTGCGAATGGCCGATGACGCCGGCGTTGTCGAAGTCGATTTTCCCGCAAAGGATACTTGCGGGATCCTTGCTTTCGCTCAGCAAATAGGAAAGGCAGGCATCGCAGGCGACCCCATCCCAAGATTCCTCCTCTTCGGTTCCGATCGCGATGAAGCCCCATGAGGCATAATGCTTGAATTGGGCGGTGTAACGCGATGCCTTCACGCCCGTTCCGTTGGAAAACACAAGCACGGGATACGCTTTTTCCACGGTTTCGAGATCCTTCGGGTAATAGACTTCGAACTTCTGGTAGTCTTCGTCGACTGCTTTTTCGAAATAGGCGACTTCGTGGTCGCCGTTTTTGAGGTAGGCGGCCTCGATGTCGCCCCCGGTCTTCACTGTCTCGGTATAATTCTCGGGCGCCATCTGCTCATTCATCTTGAGAATCACTATTCCGGCGCATCCGCCGCCCAGGACCAGCGTCCCCGCAACGATTCCGATGACGATCGCCAACCAATTGTTTTTCTTTGCCATGATCTTCCTCTAGATTTTTCCAGCGCTAGTTTATAAGATACAAATGTTCCTTACAACCAAGTTGAGAAAACACGGAACAAGAAAGCGAGGACTGTTCCTTATGGGCGAAATCAGACAATCAAGCAAGAGCCTCAAACTTTGCATCGAGGACTCTTTGTTCCTCTTGATGGAGGAAAAGCCGTTCTATCAGATCAAAGTGGAGGAGATCTGCCGAAAGGCGTTCGTCGGCCGGACGAGCTTCTACCGCCATTATCAGACCAAGGAGGACGTTCTGCTGTCCGCCTTCATCAGGATGTGGCAGGACTGGTGCGAAAAGCATGATGTGCAGGAAAGGAAGAAGTTCACCCTCGATAATGCCGAGACCTATTTCACATATAACCTCTCCATCAAGGATCGCTTGGACGCGATGTACAAGAACAAGCTGGACATGATCCTTCTGAAGTCGTTTGAGGAATGCATGAAGGATGAATCGGCGCGCCACGGATATGAGGCCCGCTTCTACGGCTATGGCCTCTTCGGCATCCTCAAAGAGTGGTGGTCGCGCGGGTTCAAGGAATCCCCGGAAGAGGTTTCCGCCATCCTGCGCACGTTCTACAAATAAGTGACTTTTCGGATTGAAAACGCATACCCGTCCCCCACAGATTTCGCTTTTTCCCAAGCGCAAGGCAAAGCGCGGAATGAATTATTCGTCCCGCGGTATTAGAATATGGCGGTGGCATTAAGCCGCCTATTCTGATCAAAAGGTAAATCGCCGTGCTCCTGAAACTCTTCTTGGTATTCTTCAAAATCGGTCTTTTCACCTTCGGCGGCGGCTACGCGATGATTCCGCTCATCAAAGAGGAGATCGTCGAGAAGCGGCAATGGATCAGCAACGATGAGTTGATCGAGATCATCGCGATCGCCGAAAGCACCCCAGGCCCGATCGCCATCAACGTCGCCACTTACATCGGATACAAGAACAAAAAGATATTGGGCAGCGTATTTTCGACGCTCGGCGTCGTCTTGCCCTCGCTTATCATCATCATCGCGCTTTCCTATATCTATAACGCCTTCATCGAGAACCAATACGTCCAATATGCCTTCGTCGGCATCAAGTGCGCCGTAGCCATTTTGATCCTCAAGGCCGGCATCGACATGATCATCAAGGCCGAGAAGAAACTCTTTTTCATATTGCTCTTCCTCTTTTCCGCCGCGATGATGATCTGCATCGAACTCTTCTCCTGGCCAATCTCCTCAATCTTCCTGATCCTTTTCGGCGGGATCGCGGGGATCGTCTACTATGCGATCAAGAATAGGGAGGGCAAGCAATGATCTACCTTTGGCTCTTCCTCGAATTCCTGAAGATCGGCCTATTCACCTTCGGCGGCGGCTACGCGATGATCCCCCTGATCGAGGAGACCGTCATGAGCCACGGTTGGATGGAGGAAGCGGAATTCTTCAA
>JAILKX010000176.1 GCA_024693415.1 Bacilli bacterium | reverse complement strand
CCCGTCCTTGGTCCCCGGCGGAAGCCTTGAGAAGAAGATCATCATCGAGCTGGCGGGGCAAATGCCTTGCTTCCCGCACGAGACCAAACCCATCCAATCCTTCATCGGCGAATACCTCGCGAAAATAGGCCGCGACGACCTTGTGAGGCAATACGAGCTGGAACCGTTCGACGTCCCGGTCCAATCGCTTGGCAGAACAGTGGTGGATAAGACCTACGCCCTATGCGACTATTACGTCATAAACCGATGCGCCAGGCGGTCGCGCCACGTATATGACCTCTTCAAGATTCTCGGATCGTTCGAACTCGATGAAGGCGTCGCCCGATTGTTCTACGACGTGCGGCAATACCGATATGAGAACCCGGTCTGCTATTCGAGCCGCAGATACATCAAGCTCCACGACGTCATGAAAGGCATCATCGATTCCAGGGCCTACGAAGAGGACTTCGACACCCTGACCTCCCCCTTGCTCTACGAGGAGGTGAAGTACAGGGATTGCGAGCCGACCCTCATCAAAATCCACGCTTTCCTCGAAAAGCATTCCAATATCATCGACAAAAAATGAAAATCAAGACGACGCATAGCGTCGCCATTTTTCTTAAATATACATAAAAATTATTAATAGCTGTGAACTCGTTTTCATTGCGCGCATGCGAAATAGTTGATTAAAATTGTTAAACCTGCTTAAAAGGAGGCAGTGAAAAAACAATGAAAGACAAATACTTTGACTACACCGGCAAGGTGGTCGTCGTCTCCGGCGCTTCGTCCGGTCTCGGCAAACAGATGGCCGAAGGCTTCGCGGCTGTTCACGCGAACCTCGTCCTTCTCGCCAGAAGGGTTGAAAGGCTTGAAGCCAGCGCCAAGGAACTCCACGAGAAGTTCGGCGTCGACGTCCTCCCCGTCAAGTGCGACGTCACCGACAACGCTTCGATCGAAGCAGCCGTCAAGGCCGTCAGGGACCACTTCGGACACGCCGAGGTTCTAGTCAACTGCGCCGGCGGCGAAAAGGGCACCGGCACCCCGCTTATGGACTTCAAGGATGAGGATTGGCAGTTCACCGTCAACCTCGACCTCACCTCGATCTACAAGGTCACCAGGATCTTCGGCAACCTCATGAAGGACGCCATGGCCGCTGGAAAGCAGACCTATGGCCGCGTCATCAACATCGCCTCCATCTATGGCCTTGTTGGCAACACCGCCCTTCCGACCATCGCCTATCACACCACCAAAGGCGGCGTCGTGAATTTCACCCGCGGCGCAGCTGCTGAGCTCGCGACCTCCGGCATCACCGTGAACGCGATCTGCCCGGGCTACTTCTACACCGAACTCACCGAAGAGACCCTCAAGAGCGACTACTTCCAGGAATTCGCCCACCGCACCGTTCCTATGCAGAGGTACGGCAACCCTGGCGAACTCAACTCCGCCGCCATCTTCCTCGGCGCCGAGGAATCGAGCTACGTCACCGGGCAAGCCATTGCCGTTGACGGTGGCTACACCTGCATCTAAAATACGATTTATAGGCATAGGCCAGCACCCTGCTGGCCTTTTGCCAAACTTTAAGGAGCCAATATGTATAAAATTCTTACAAAAAAGGTTCTTAACCCGACGGTTATCCAGATGGAAATCGAGTCGCCGTTCGTCGCCAGGAAGGCAAAGCCCGGCCAATTCATCATCCTTCGCGTTGATGATGCCGGCGAGAGGATCCCGCTCACCGTGGCGGGCACCGATCCTGAGCGCGGCGCGACCAAGATCATCTTCCAGGTCGTCGGGGGAACTACCGAAAAGCTGAAACACAAAGAGGCTGGCGATTACATCGCTGACTTCGTCGGCCCCCTTGGCATGGCTACCCACACCGAAGGAATCAAGAGGGTCTGCATCGTAGGCGGCGGCGTTGGCTGCGCCATCGCGATGCCGGTCGCCCAGGAATTCCACAAGCTCGGCGCCGAGGTCACCTCGATCATCGGCTTCCGCAACAAAGACCTCCTCATCCTCGAGGATGAATTCAAGGAAGCGAGCGACAAGCTCGTCGTCATGACCGATGACGGCTCCTACGGCCGCCATGGCAACGTCACCGTCCCGCTCAAGGAAATGCTTGAGGAAGATCCGAACCGCTTCGACCTCATCATCACCATCGGACCGCTCATCATGATGAAGTTCGTCGTCCTCGCGGCGAAGCCCTTCAACGTCCCGGTCACCGTCTCCATGAACCCGATCATGATCGATGGCACCGGCATGTGCGGCTGCTGCCGTCTGACCTTGATCCAGGATGGCAAGCGCGTGATGAAGTTCGCCTGCGTCGACGGCCCGGACTTCAACGGATACGAAGTCGACTTCGACGAAGCGATGTCGAGGAGCAGACAGTATTTCGATTTCGAGAGGAAGGCGCATGACGATGCCTGCAACCTCTTCAAGAAGGAGGTCCAATAACCATGGCTAGAATGACCCCTGATAAGCACCCGATGCCGACTCAGGACCCTGTCGTCAGGGCCCAGAACTTCAAGGAAGTCGCCACCGGCTACACCGCCGAGATGGCGGTCGAAGAAGCCGAAAGGTGCTTGCACTGCCCGACGCAGCCCTGCGTCAACGGCTGCCCCGTCCATATCCACATCCCCGACTTCATCGAGAGGATCAAGAACAAGGATTTCGAGGGCGCCTACAAAGTGATCTCCCAGTCGAGCTCGCTTCCCGCCGTCTGCGGACGCGTCTGCCCGCAGGAGAGCCAGTGCGAATGCTACTGCATCCGCGGCAAAGGCAGCCTTCCGAAGAAGGATGCCGATGGCAAGATCGTCAAGGACGAAAACGGCAAGCCCGTCATGATCAAGTCCGAAGCGGTCGGAATCGGCCGCCTCGAGAGGTTCGTCGCCGACTGGCACCTCGCCAATTCGACCGAAAAGCCTGAAAAACCCGTCCCGAATGGTCACAAAGTGGCCGTCATCGGCTCCGGCCCGTCGGGCCTAACCTGCGCTGGCGACCTCGCTAAGCTCGGGTTCAAAGTCACCGTCTTCGAGGCCCTCCACGTCGCTGGCGGCGTCCTCGTCTACGGCATCCCCGAGTTCCGTCTTCCGAAGTCCATCGTCCAGAAGGAAGTCGATAACCTCAAGGCCCTCGACGTCGATATCGAGACCAACGTGGTCATCGGCCGCACCCTCACGATCGACGAGCTCTTCGAGGATGGCTACGAAGCCGTCTACATCGGCTCCGGCGCCGGCTTGCCCAAGTTCATGAACATCCCGGGCGAAGGCCTCAAAGGCGTTCTCTCGGCCAACGAATTCCTCACCCGCATCAATTTGATGAAGGCCTATAAGGAAGGCTCCGACACCCCCGTCGCCCACTCCAAGAAGGTTGCGGTCATCGGCGGCGGCAACGTCGCGATGGACGCCGCCAGAAGCGCCAAGCGCCTCGGCGGAGACGTTACAATCGTCTACCGCAGGACCAAGGAAGAGCTTCCGGCGAGGGCCGAAGAAGTCGAGCACGCGATGGAAGAGGGCATCAAGTTCGCCTTCCTCACCAACCCGACGAGGATCAATGGGGACGACAAAGGCAACGTCACCTCGATCACCTGCATCAAGATGGAGCTCGGCGAGCCCGACGCCTCCGGAAGGAGAAGGCCGGTCGAAATCCCCAACAGTGAGTTTGACATGGAGATGGATGAGGTTATCATGTCTCTAGGCACAAGCCCCAACCCGCTCATCAAATCCACCACCAAAGGCCTCGATACCCAGAGATGGGGCGGCATCGTCGCAGACGAAGAGACCGGCCACACCTCGAGGGATCACGTCTATGCCGGCGGCGACGCCGTCACGGGCGCGGCCACGGTAATCCTCGCGATGGGCGCAGGCAAAAAGGCCGCTGCCGCCATCGCCAAGGAACTCTTGCCCGAATAAGAAAGAATGAAGTTCGTCCTGATCTATTTCGATGATCGCCTCCGCGCACTGGCCGAGGCGAAGCTCAGGGAAATGGGAGACTGTTTCCCGTGTTTCGGCGAGGCCGTCGACGAGGATGAAGTCGCCTCTTGCGACTACATCGTCTCGCTAGGAGGGGATGGGACGTTGCTCAAAGCCGCACAGTTCGCGATAAGGCACAATAAGCGCCTCATCGGCATCAACGCCGGCCATCTAGGCTACTTATGCGCCTTAGAAGGGGACTCCCTCCCAAGGCTCACCCTTGATGACATCGAGCACCTCCATGAATCCCCGCGCGCCCTCCTCGAATGCAATGGCCGCATCGCCATCAACGACGTATGCGTCCTCAAGAAGAACCCGGGACGAACCGTAACCGTCGAAGCCCAAGGCATCGAGACGTGGAAAGGCGATGGGGTCATCGTATCCACCGCGACAGGGTCCACCTCATACAACGAGGCGGCCGGAGGCTATGTCCTTCCGCCCTTAAGCGAGGAAATCGTCGTAACCGCCGTCTGCCCCCATTTCTCGAAGCATCGCTCCGTCAAAGTCAAAGACGGGAAGGTCACCCTCAAGATGAATTATTCCACCAATGGCTGCTTGGTCATCGATGGAGTTGTCTTAGGGGATGCCGTAGGCGACATCGACATCATCCGTTCTGATAAAAAGCTCCGCCTGATGAAATAAGCGGAGCCAACAATAGGGAGTTGTCTAACCGCAGCTCCCTTTTTGTTTGCCTACCATCGGGTCCCGCCCGAGCTAAGAAATAGCTGTCGGGGTGGGCAGCCCCGAAGGGCAAGCAAAAAGTCCGCCCCAGCAGCATCTGGAAGCGGACGTTTTTCGCAATCCGTGGGGGACGTGTATTTATTTTGCGACCAATTCGCTGAGCTTGTGGTGGAGGTCAGGGAAGTTCTTGTCGCTCAGGATCAGGATCTTGCCTTCCTTGGACAGGAAGCAGTGTTCGCTGTCGCCTTCGAAGATCAATACGCCTTCCTTCTTCATCTGATAATGGACGGTGAGGGCGAAGCCGCTGTAGGCCTTGATCGTGATCTCGATCGAGACGATATCGCCGACGGTGGAAGGCTTTTTGTATTTGATGTTGTTTAGCCCGATGACGGGGGAGACGATGCCGAGCTTTTCGAATTCGAGGTAGTCGAAGCCGATTTCCTTGAAGAAATAGAGCCTCGCTTCCTCCATCCAGCGGATGTAGTTGGAGTGATGGGTGATGCCCATCTTGTCAGTTTCGTAATACTGAACGTAGTGAGTGTAAGGTGCCATGCGGGTATTATCCCACTTGCTTTAATCTAAATCGATGATTTCGTCTAATTTACGTTGGACGCGATTATGCGTGTG
>JAILKX010000070.1 GCA_024693415.1 Bacilli bacterium | reverse complement strand
CGGAAGGATATCCATGAAGTGGGCGATAACCACTTTTTGGCCCGTGAATCGATCGTTGTCGATCGAGCCGCGAATGCGGAAATGCTGGCCGACTTTGATTCCTTCAAGGAACGGCCCCGTCATCTTCGCGTTTTCGAACGCACGGACGTTCACGGCGCTTTCGGAATCGCCGATGCCTATGTTTGCGCTCATCTTTCCCTTGCGGGTAAGCTTGGCGGTAGACTCGAAAACAATGCCGTCGAAGTCGACGTTCTCAAGGCCAATATGATAGATTTCGTCGATGCTATTCAGAATCCGATAATTGCCTTTGGTCCAAAGCCTCTTCGAGTTCTTGGCTTCCCTATAGGCTTCGAGGTTGGATTCCATCTGCTTGATCAGCTCGCCTTCGCCTTCTTCTAGCGATGCCTTGTGCTCGGATGCGATGAGGGTCCTAGCCTGTTCGGTGGTTGTGATGACCGACTCTTCGGCGGGAACCTCCTGTTCCTGAACGTCTTCGGGCGAAACGGCGATCTCCTCGGCCACCCATTCCTCTTGCGCGGGCGCTTCTGCAGGCGAATCCGCGGGGAACGTGTATTGATTTTCGCTGCTTACGGCCTCTTCAAAGGAGGCTTCCTGCATATGGGATTCTTCGGAAGGTGCCTCAGAGGTCGGTGCCTCTTCGGAGGAAATTGCCTCGGAGGTCGCGGCCTCCTCAGAATATGAAGCTTCTTCCGCCGCGTCCGTGGGGATTTCTTCCGCTTCAGCCGCAGGCTCTACGGCCTCCGCCTCAACGGGCATTTCTTCCGATTCGGCGGGCGCTTCTTCACTCACGGGTTCAGATTCTTCCACTGCTTCGCTTTCTTCGGCTAGATTCTCTTCGATTTCAGGGGCCGACTCTGCGGCGACGGGCTCTGCCGAGGGTTCGTTCACAGGCTCTTCGGCGGGTTCGCTTTCAGGCGACGCTTCTTCTTCGACAGGCAAATCCGCGGGGGACGTGTCTTTGTTTTCCCCTTCCTGGCCATAGGTGCGATAGGCATCGAAATCAGGCAAAGAGGACGAAATCTCATTCTCTTCTGAAGTCAGATCGGGGATTTCCTCATCTTCAGAGGAAGTTTGCGCCACAGGCTCATCATGATGGACGGGGAAGGCTTCCGGGATGACCCTTTCTTCCTTCTGCGGTTCGGGTTGGCCCCCGATCATGACGCGCTTGATGGTGAACTCATAGTTGAAGAAGGACATCATCGCCTCGAACTCGCGAAGCTTCGGGTCTTCCTTCTCCATCTGCTCCTTGGTTTCGAAGGCGGCAACCAAAACCGATTCCCCTTCCCCTCCCATCGGGAAGGCGGGGTAATCGTAATAATGGGCGACGTGCCAGTCGGAGAAAAGCGAGCAGACGTCATCGCAGGTCACCCCATTGGGGTAAGAGAAGCGGATGGTGTACGGGTAATGGATGTTGGCCAGTGCCGAAAGGAATTCCTCAAGGAGCGGATAATTCCACGGGGTCTCCTTCTCGATGGCCATGTCGACCTGTTCCCTCTTATAGGGGTTGCGGGCGACCAAAACGAAATCCAAGTCGTATCTCTCGGTCTCGGAGATACCGATGGATTTCAGGAACGACTCAATCTTTTTGCCCATATGGCTCTCCTTTCCTTAGATGAATAGCTGAATGATGTCTTTTATCGTTACGGCGATCATAAGCGCGGCCAGCAAAGCGAATCCGATGACGGAGACGATGTTCTGAACCTTGGCCGACACCCTCTTGCGGGTGATGGCTTCGTAGGCGGTCACGATGAGCGCCCAGCCGTCGAGCCCCGGGAAGGGCAAGAGGTTGAAGAACGCCAGGTTGATGGACAATAGCCCAGCGAAGTAGAAGATCCTCGCCGCGCCGCCGGTGGCCGCGATCTGCGGGAGGGCCGCGGTGATTCCGACGATGCCGGACAGGTTCTGGAAGCCGCCGGTGAAGAGGCTCGCGAACCCCTGGACGATCGCGCCGCACGCGGTCGGGACGTCTTTGGCCCAAGCCTGCCATGCCCTGCCCCATCCGAGCCATTGCTTGATGACGGTGAAGCTCACGCCTGAGGATTCCAGCGCGCCGCCTTTGACGGTCAGGGCGAGGTTCGTGGTGAGCCTATGGTCATTATACTGCTCGGTAAAGGACGCATTTCCGTCCGAAGGAATTCCGATGAAGCTCAATTTCATGGTGACGGAAGTGCCGTCAGGGCTATTGGCGAAGTCGTAATACTCGCCTTTCTCGATGCGCTCAGTGGACGGGAGGCGGGCGATGCCGAGCGCCTTCTGCCCATCGGTCGGGGATTCTTCGCCGGCGATGAAGAAGCGGACGGACTTCGATAACTCGTGGTCTTCGAGCAGGGTCGTCGGATAGTAGATCGCGGTGAAAACATCGTCGGATCCCGAGATATGGACCTCATCGGAAAGCATGATCGCCTGGTTGTTGTAGACGGTGGTCGGGAGGCTTACGACGTAGTTCTTTGCCTCATACCCCTCCTCTTTGTTGGCGTCGATGTAGCTTAAGACGTCGCCAGAATAGGTCGCCGTCGTGAAATAGGAAGCCACCGAGGAGGTTTCGCTGATCTCATACGTCTTTTGGTATGCCGAATAGTATTGGGGGAAGCAGGAATCGGAGATGAAGATCAGGATGAGCCCGAGGATGAAGTTGACGGTGACGCCGGCGACTTGGATCAAGGCCTTCTGATAGGCGGGCTTCACCAAGAGGGAGCGGGAATCGTCAGGCTGCTCAAAGCCTTCGGGGACCTCGCCTGATTCGCCATACATCGAGACGTAGCCGCCTAGAGGGATGGCGCGGAGCGAGAAGTAGGTTTCGGCCCCTTTGCGGCGGACGTGTATGAGTTTTGGCCCGAAGCCGATCGAATATTCGAAGCAATAGACCTTAAAGATCTTGGCCATCGCGAGGTGGCCTGCCTCATGGAGCGAGATGAGGACGCCGAGGATGACGATGACCTCAAGGATCGCGAAGAAGATATCCAAAAAGTTCATTTCGATTTGCCTCCTGTTTCCCTGATGACGAATTCGCGGGTCAATGCATCGGTGCGGATCAGGTCGTCAAGGGTTGGCGTATCGATGTATTTCATGCGCTTGAGCGCGTCTTGGATGAGCGGTTCGATCTCGAGGAAGGCGAGCCTATGGTCCAAAAACGCATACACGGCCTCCTCGTTTGCCGCGTTGAGGACCGCGCAGGCGTTCCCGCCTTTGCGGAATGCCTTGAGGGCGAGTTCAACCGCCGGGTAGCGGTTCTTGTCGAATTCGCCGAAGTGCAGATCCTTGAATTCGGATAGGCTGTCGGCGTATTTGAGCGAGAAGTCCACCTCGCGTTCCATGAGCGCGTACTCGATGGGCCCGTGCATGTCGGGCACGGAAACGTCAGCGATGTAGGTGCCGTCATTCAAAAGCAAAGCGCTGTGCATATGGCTTTCGCGGTGCATCAGGATCTCGGTCTTCTCGAGCGGGAAATCGAAGAGCCATTTGGCCTCGATGACCTCAAAGCCCTTGTTCATCATGGTCGCGGAGTCAATGGTGATCTTCGCGCCCATGCTCCAAGTCGGGTGGTTGAGGGCCATTTCAGGGGTGACGTCCTTCAATTCTTTGCGCGTCTTATCGCGGAAAGAGCCACCGCTAGCGGTGATCAGCAGCTTGCTCACGTTTTCCTGCGGGATGCAGGTGAGCAGCTTATCGATCGCGACGTGCTCGGAATCAATGGGTATCAGTTGACCGGAGCCATGGGAAAGCAAATCGCGGATCAAGGCACCTCCCACCACCAAAGATTCCTTGTTGGCGAGGCAGAGCACCTTATTGAGGCGGAGCGAGGTGACGCTAGGGACGAGGCCCGAGAAGCCGACGAGGGCATTCACGACCATGTCGCAGCGGCAGGCCGAGATGATTTCGGCGAGCCCAGCGTCGCCCCAATACCACTTGAGGTACTGGTATTGCTTCCGCAACTCAATGCAATCGGATTCGCGCTGAACGCAGACGTAGCGGATGGCCCTGAATTTCTTCAGGATCTCCGGGATCTTCTCGATCCGCTTGCCAAGCGAAAAGGCGACCAGCTCAAACCGGTCCTTCCTTTTGGCCAATATGTCGAGGGTTTGGGTGCCGATGGAACCGCTGGCGCCCAAGAGCAGAACCTTTCTCATGCGAAGAAATTCCAACCCGCGTCGATGAATACCACGAACACCGAAGCGTAGATCGAGCAGAACAATAGGCTGTCGGCGCGGTCGAGGACGCCGCCCATGGCGCCTAGGCTCTTGCCATAGTCCTTAATGCCGTAGTGGCGCTTGATGAGCGAGAAGGTGAAGTCTCCGATGTCGCCGATGAGCGGGAGGGAGAAGGAGAGGATAAGCGGCCACCACCATGCGCTTTTTTCGCCGAAGATGCGCATCGATTCCAGAAGCGGGAACCCGCAGGCGTCGCAGATCATCGCGAACGCGAACGCGGAGATGCCGCCGAGGATCCAGCCGCCGAAGAACCCTTCCCAGGTCTTGTTGGGAGAGACCCTTTCGTTCATGTGATGTTTGCCGAAGAGCATGCCGACGAAGTACGCCCAGCTGTCATTCAGATAGCAGCAGGCGATGACGAATATGACCAAAACATTGCTGCCCCACCACTTGAATTGGTTATCGGGAGCGAACGTGGTGCCCGCCATTTCCGCGAGCTCCGCCTGGGCGGCGAAGGGGAAATACCTGAGGAACAGGAACGACTGGAAGCCGACGCCGATCACGATCGACATCGTGAAAAGATAGATGACGTCGTTCCAGGAAAAGTCCTTGTGGATGATGGCGAACAGGCAATAGAACCCGAACGCGAGGGCGATGCCGTACACCGAAATGTAAAGCGCGGAGTACCAATTCTCGAGCGAGAAGACCCACGCATCCTCATTTCCGACGAGTTTCAGATCGCGGAATCTCTGGACGTTGTACTTCACTAGGAACCAATAGACAAAGCTGAGAATGATCACATAGGTGAAGATGTAGATGAGGGGGCTGTATTTCTTGTTCGGCGCCTTAATGACCTCATAGATTGCCATCACGAGGAACAATGAAATGAGGGCGAACCAGAACCACGACCCGAAAACAAGGGCCGGCACCGCGATCGCGATCAATATCCCGCTTACCACTAAGCGGTTTCGCAGCGACGCTTTCTTTTTGTCGTCGATTTCGTTCGTTTCGATTCTACGCATTCTTCAACCCCCCGAATCGCCTATTCCTCTTTTCGAATTCCTTCAGGCAGTCGATGAAGGCGTCACGCTTGAAGTCGGGCCATTTCACCGGGGTGAAGACGAATTCGGAATATGCGTTTTGATAAAGCAAGTAATTGGAGAGCCTCTGCTCGCCGGAAGTGCGGATCATGAGGTCGATATCCGGCAGGCCAGCCGTATAAAGGCGGCTCGCGAAAAGCTTCTCGTCGATATCCTCGATCGCGAGCTTCCCATCCTTCACCTCTTGGGCGATTTTCTTGGTGGCGCGGACGATTTCGTCGCGGGCGCCGTAATTAAGGCACACGTTCAGGACCCATTCGTTGTTGTCTTTGGTGCGCTCGAGCGCGTCATAGCACACCTTCCTCGTCTGCTCGCGGATGCGCGAAAGATCGCCGGAGATCATAAGGCGCGCGCCGACGGAGCACAGGTAATCGATTTCCTTGTTGAAGAATTCCTCAAGGTAATCCATGAGATGGTCGATCTCATCCTGGGGTCTGTTCCAATTCTCGGTCGAGAAGGCATAGAAGGACATGACGTGGATATTGAACTCGCGGCATGTCTCGAAGATCTCGATGATGCGGTTGCACGCTTCATGGTGCCCGAGGTGGCGCGGAAGCCCGCGGAGATTGGCCCAGCGGCCATTGCCGTCCATGATGAATGCCACATGGTCGATCGGTTTTGTGAGTTGGAAAGTGTTTTTGCGCATGCGCTTATTATATAAGCATGCGCGAGCGCAAACGAGACCCAAATGGGGAAATCATACAACAATATTTCCTAGGTGCAAGCCAATCAAAAACCCTGCAAATCAGAAAAAATATGCGGTTTTTGCAGGAAAAGGGCATCAAAAAAGGCGGCGATGAACGCCGCCTGATTCCCTGACCGAAATCAGATGGTCATGATCTCTTTGGTCTTATCGGCGACGACCTCGTCGATCTTCTTGGTGACGCTATCGATCTCTTTTTGGATCTCGTCTTCGACCCTGTCCTTGTAATCATCGGACATCGTATCGTCTTCCTTGAGCAGCCCAAGATAGTCGCGGCGGATGTTGCGGACAGCCACTTTGGCATCGTCGCCAAGGCCTTTCGCCTTCTTCGCGATGTCCTTTCTGATCTCCTCGGTTAGCGGCGGGATGATGAGGCGGACGCAATCCGCTTCAACCTGCGGGTTGATGCCGATGTTGGCGCCGGCGATGGCGCTCGCGACGGCCTTCAGGTCCTCGCGGCTGTACGGCTTAACCAAGAGCTGGCGGGGTTCCGGCATGGAGACGGAGCAAAGGGAAACGATGTCCATCTTCTCGCCATAATAATCGCACTGGATGCCATTGAGCATCGCAGGGTTTGCTCTGGCGGAGCGAAGTTTGTTCAGCGATCCTTTGAGCGACTCGACGGTCTTATTGACTTTTTCGACTACTTCTTTGGTGTAAGCATCCATTGGGATTCTCCTTTTTCCTTATTATTTGATTATAGTACCAACCTTCTCGCCCATAACAACCCTCTTGAAGTTCTCGGGGTCATTTGCGTTATAGACGCGGACGACGACGTTCTTGCCGTCTAACATCGCGGCGGCGGTCAAGTCCATGACGCCGAGCTTGCGGGATACGACTTCGCCGAAGGTGATGCTTTCGAACATCTTGGCATTCGGATTGGTCTTGGGGTCGCTGTCATAGACGCCATCGGCGCCATTTTTCGCCATCAGGATCGCGTCGACGTTGAGTTCGAGGGCGCGAAGGCTCGCATTGGTATCGGTGGTGAAATAGGGGTTTCCAGTTCCGCCGGCGAAGATGGTGACGATGCCTTTTCCTAGATGCGACAGCGCTTTTCTGCGGATATAGGGCTCACAGACCTGAGGGACGTTGATCGAGCTCATGACGCGGCAGCGCAGGCCTCTTTCCTCAACGGCGCTTTGAACGGCCAAACCATTCATGATCGTGCCGAGCATCCCCATGTAGTCAGCGGTCGACGGCTCGATGCCGATCGTGCTGGCCAGGCGTCCGCGCCAGATGTTCCCGGCTCCGACGACCACGCCGATCTCGACGCCCAAATCATGGATGGACTGGATCACTTCGGCGATGCGGGACAGCTTTTCTTTGTCGAGGATCGTGCTGTTTTTCGTGTCAGCAAGAGATTCCCCCGACAGCTTGATGATTATGCGTTTATAAATCGGTTGCATAAATATCTCTCTCCGTTGGTGGTAATTATATCAAACTTTAAGGAAGTTGTAACAAAAGGGTCGCTAGCTCGGCTAACGACCCTATTGATTGTGCGAATTTTATTCGGCTTCGGTCTTATCGACGCCTTCGCCGACCATGTAGCGGACGAAGGAGAGGACCTTGAGGCCCTTCTGCTTGCAGAGTTCGTCGACGAGGAGCTTTCCATCGGGATCAAGGGCATAAGCCTTGGAACCGAGGCAAGCGTCGCCAAGGCGGGAAGCAACCTTCCTCTCGGCGATCATGGCCTTGACCTGCTCCGGCTTGGACTGGAGCTTCGGATCTTCCGCGACTTCGGTCTGGGCGATCTTGAGCTCACGGGCCTTGATGTCATCGGCGACATCGTCGATGGTGAGGTACTCAGGGGCAGCGGAGGCAACGGTCATCGCGAGGCCGCGGTTGACCTCTCCGGCATCCTTGGAAAGAAGGACGAGAGCGGAGATTTTGCCGTGCATGTGGATGTAGCTTCCGAAGGCCTGGCCATCTTCGGCTTTGACGATGGCGAAGCGGCGGAGGACGAAGTTTTCACGCATGGCGACGACGGCATCGGTGAAGAGGTCCTGGGTGACTTCCTTGGCTTCGTCGAGGGTCGCGGGCTTCTTCTCGAGAAGGCGATCGGTGACGGCGGCAACGAATTCCTGGAACTTGGGGCTGCCGGAGACGAAGTCGGTTTCGCAGTTGACTTCGACGACGACGGCAGTGTTGCACTTTTCGCAGATTTTGATGTTGGTGAGGCCTTCAGCAGCGACGCGGCCAGCTTTGGAAGCGGCTTTGGCGATGCCTTTTTCACGAAGGATGTCGATGGCCTTTTCGACGTCTCCGTCAGCTTCGGTCAGGGCTTTCTTGCAGTCCATGATACCGGCGCCGGTACGATTCTGAAGATCTTTGATCTGTTGGATGGTGACAGCCATTATTTTCCCTCCTCTTTGGCGGCAGGTGCTTCCGGAGCAGCGGTCTGCTCAGCGGCAGCGGCCTTATTCTTGGCAGCCTGTTCGGCTTTCTTGGCGGCATAGCGGGCCTGGCGTTCGGCCTGCATCTTGGCATAGCGCTCTTCGCGGGCTTTGCGGGCGGCGCGGACGGCGGCGCGGTGCTGTTCGGCGGCGATGTCGGCGACGCGGATGGCATCGGCCATGGTCGCTTCTTCGCCTTCGTCAACGGTGTAGGCGATTTCGGTCAAGCCGCCATTGGTGCGGGCTTCGACGACGGCGTCGGCGAGAACGCCAACGATGAGCTTGATGGAAGAGGTCGCGTCGTTGTTGGACGGGATCGGGAAGTCGACGAGATCCGGATCATCCGAGGTGTCGCAGACGGCGAAGACGGGGATGTTGAGCTTGCGGGCTTCGAGGACGGCATTGTGCTCAACGGAGGGATCCGCGAGGACGATGGCGTTCGGGATCTTGCGCATTTCCTTGATGCCTTCGAGGTTCTTCTGGAGCTTGGCCATCTCTTTCTTGAGAAGGGCGATCTCTTTCTTGGGGAGCTTTTCCCAGGAGCCATCGACAGAGGCGGTTTCGAGCTCGCGAAGCCTCTTGATGCGGCTCTGGATGGTGCGGAAGTTGGTGAGGGTTCCGCCAAGCCAACGGTTGGTGATGTAGAAGGATCCGGAACGGACTGCTTCGTCAATGATGATTTGCTGGGCCTGGGCCTTGGTGCCGACGAAGAGGACTTTTCCGCCCGCTTCGACGATGGTCTTCAAAGCATTGTAGGCAACGATGGTGCGCTCAACGGTCTTGTTGAGGTCGATGATGTAGATTCCGTTGCGGGCTCCGAAGATGAATTTGCCCATCTTAGGATTCCAGCGGCGGGTCTGGTGTCCGAAGTGCACGCCAGCTTCAAGGCACTTCTTAAGGGTGAGGACCGGGGCGTTCGGGTCATGCATGACCTGAGCCATGGTGGGTTCGGCTTCTGCCGCGGGAGCAGCTTCGGTCTCAACGACTGCTTCCTGTTTGATTTCGTCACTCATTCTGGTGACCTCCATTTGTTTATGCCTCCCCCGCTTCTAACAGCCGACCACCTTTTCGCTTTTTAAGCCTAACTTCGGCCCGAGAAGGAACAAGGCGCTGAATCCACGGGGTGCGTATTAGCCGCAAAAGCGGCCGAGGTCTACTATACGCTGATTCGCGCACACACGGAAGAGTTTTTTCAGCATAGCTGCCCTTGCGGAATCGAAAAATGAGCGAGAACGCATACACGTCCCCGCTCTTTTTCCAAAAAATCACTTTTTTCCTTCGCCGGCCCTGGGGAAGAATTTCTGATATTCCTCCACCATTTCCTTTTGGGAAAGATGGGTGTAGACCTGGGTCGTATTGATCGATTCGTGACCCAATATCTCCTGGATCAGCCTGAGGTCGGCCCCGCGGTCAAGGAGCTTCGTCGCAAAGGAATGGCGGAATTCGTGGGGGTGCAGGCCATGGTTGAAATTCGTTTTCAGGTCGATCTGCTTGACGATGTATTCGAGGCCGCGGACGGTCAAAGGGCGTCCGTATTTGTTTAGGAACAGCTTATCGGTGACCGGGCCCTTGCTTTTGGCGATGAGTTCGCGGCGAAGCACGTTCGAATAGGCGTTGATGGCCTTGAGCGCGCTTTGCCCAAATGGGACCAGGCGGTCTTTGCTGCCCTTGCCGCGGACCCTGATCACCCTGCGGCGATAATCGATCTGATAAATGGATAGGTCCACCACTTCAGAGGCGCGGAGTCCCGAGGAAAGCATGAGCTCCAGAATCGCTTGATCGCGGGGCGCGAGATAGTCCGTGCGCTCTGAATTCGCCTTAAGCAATGCGGCCGATTCCTCGGGAAAGAGGACGGACGGGTATTTGATTTCGGCCTTCGGCGAGCTTGCGTCGCGGAAAGGATTCTTCTCGATGACCCGCCTTTTCCGCAGGTACTCGAAGAAGTTGTTCAGGGCGCAGATCCGCCTCTTGCAGGACCTCTTGGAAATGCCATCGCGCAGCTCATTGCTCAGGAAGTTCGTGATGATTTGGACGTCGACTTCCTTAAGCGATATGCCCTCGGAGTCGATGTAATTCCAAAACTTCTCGATATCGCGCCAATAAGCGGAGATCGTCTGCCTGGAATAGCCCATCTCGTATTGAAGGTGGGTCAGATATCGGTTGAGAATCGCTTCATCCATTGACTTTCGCCCAGAATTCCCTCGTCTCCTCAAGCGATCTATCTATAGAGGGTTGGCGGTTCTTTTTCTGGGAATCGGGAATGAGGGCCCAGTTGGCGTTCATCGGCGCAAAGCGCGAGTCCGCGCAATGCGTAATGTAGTAAGTTAGGGCACCGAGTATGGTGTTTCGCGAGGGAAGAATGGGTTCTTTGCCCTCGATTTTCCTCGAGGCGTTGATCGCGGCGAGGATCCCCATGGCCGAGGATTCGACATAGCCCTCCACGCCGGAAAGCTGACCCGCGACATAGACGTTCGGGGCGTTTTTCAAAGTCAGGTCGTCGTTTAAGACGCGAGGCGAATCGAAATAGGTATTGCGGTGCATGAGGCCATAGCGGAGGAATTCGGCGTTTTCGAGGCCCGGGATCATCGTGAAGACCCTCCTCTGCTCAGG
>JAILKX010000151.1 GCA_024693415.1 Bacilli bacterium | reverse complement strand
GATGCCGTTATTGGCGAGGAGGGTGTCAGCGATATTGGTGATGTGGGCGATGTTGAACGGCTCGTAGTTCTTGGCGGTCATCAGGTGGTTGGTGGTGCCCCAGTTGCCGAGCCCGCAGATATAGGCCTGCTTATCGGAGGTGAGCCCTTCGGTTCTCTTGGCGAGGTCTTTCTCCGCCGCATCGATGTAGGAGAGAAGCGTTTCCGCCTTCGCGGAGGTCCCGATGACCTCGGCGATCAATGAAATGCTCTTCTTGCAGGCGGCGTCGAACACGCCTTTGCCGCCGTACTTCAAGGTGATGACGGGCACGCCTAGCTGCTTTTGGAGCGCATCCGCCTTCTCGACGTCCTCGTATTCGCTGATGACGAGGTCGGGGCGGCAGTTCAAGATCTTCTCGGCTTCGGCTGCCTGGGCCATCGGACCGCCTTTGCCGCAGGAGGGAAGGCCTTTGTAGGATTCGCTGTTGGCGATGAAGTAGGGGCGGGCGACGCCGTCGAACATCGCGGGGTGGCCTTCGGCTTCGAGGTTATCGATATCCTCCACGCCGGCAAGAAGACTTGCCTCTCCGACATAGGAATACATGCGCAGCGCGCCAGCGCCGATGCAGACGATTTTGCTGTACGTCCCCGCACGGATTTCGACTTTGCGGCCATTGGCGTCCTCGATTTCGGTCGATGAAATAGAAGAGGCTTCTTGGCTAGGAGCAGTAGAGTTCGCCTCGGTGGAGGCGCTTGAGTTTTGTCCGCCGCAGGAAGCGAGCGTGGCGAGCGCGATGAGCGCGAGCAGGTTGGTTTTCTTCATGTCGTTTATTCTCCGAAGTGGATATAGTGGCGGTTCTTTCCTTCATGGATCTCCGCGTGCACCCCATATAGTCTTTCCATCAATTCCGGAGTGATGGACTCCGTGCCTCCCTCGGAGATGATCTCTCCGGATTTCAGGCAATAGAACTTCTGGCCTAACCCAAGGGCTAGGTTGATATCGTGCATCGCGATGAGGACGATGATGCCCTCCTTCGTGATGGTTTTGATCTCATTGAGGACGAGCATCTGGTTCGCGATGTCGAGGTTCGACGTCGGCTCGTCGAAGAAGATGGCCTTCGGATTCGACACGAGGGCGCGGGCGACCATGATCTTCTGCGCCTCGCCGCCCGATAATTCATGGGCGTTCTTGATGGCGAGTTCCTTGAGCCCGAACTTCTCGATGATGGCGCGCGTCGCTTCGTGGTCTTCCCTGCCGGCGGCGTAGCCAAATATCGGTAGCCGCCCCATCAAGATCGTCTCGTAGACGCTTAAGGCGGGGAGCTCCGCCTTCTGGGGGACATAGGCGATGACCGAAGCCCTTTCGCTTGGCTTTTCGATGGCCTTCCCGTCCAAGATAAGCGACCCCTGATTGATTCTGATGGCCCCAACCGCCCCTTTGATGAGGGTGGATTTGCCGGAGCCGTTAGGCCCCAATAGGACGGTGGTCTCGCCCGGATTCAATCCGATGGTCACCCCTTTGACGACCTCTAGGCCCCTCTTGTAGCCGATATGGAAATCTCTTAGCTCAAGCATTGGGGGTCTCCTTTTTCGCGAAGATGAGGTAGAGGAAGAACGGGGCCCCGATGATCGAGGTGACGGCTCCGACCGGGACGCTTGCCCCGCCGGCGAAGGCGCGGGCGACGGTGTCCGAGAATAAAAGCAACAAGGATCCGCTTAGGATGCTTGCGGGGATCAGGAAGCGGTGGTTCGAGCCCAAGATCCTCCTCATCGCGTGCGGGCAGATGATGCCGATGAAGCCGATGAGGCCGATGCGCGAGACCGATACGGCGGTCAATAAGGACGCGAGTAGCAGCGAGATGAAGCGGAGCGTGCTCACGTTCACGCCGACGCTTCTTGCATACCCGTCCCCGCCAAGCATCGCGTTGTAGCGCCAGGAGAAGACGAAGAAGAAGGCAGAGCATAGCGAAAGGGCTATCCCCATGATCAGGCAATCCGCGTAGGTCGCGCGCCCTAGGTCGCCGAAGCTCCAAACGACCGCCGCGGATAGCCCGACGTCGGTCGCGAAGAATTGCAGGAATGTGGTGAGGCCGGTCCAAACCGCCCCGATCGCGATGCCGGCGAGCACGACGACCGATGGCGAGAAGCGGCGGAACGTCGATAGGCCGAGCACCAATAAGACGGAGATGACCGAGAAGACCAATGCCATGCCGGAAGCGAGGTAGGGGTTCATCGATTCGGCGATGGCGTTGGGGTTGTTACCGGTCGCCATCATGCCGCCCGAGAGCACCAAGATAGAAAGGTTCGCCCCGAACACCGCGGCATTGGTGACGCCCAAAGTGGAAGGAGAGGCCATGATATTCCCTAGATTTGTTTGCATGAGGAGGCCCGCCAAGGAAAGCGATGCGCCGGCGAGTAGCCCGGCGAGGATGCGGGGCACGCGGATCTGCTGGACGATGCGGACCGCGATCGGATCGCCTTGGCCGAATAGGCCCTGCAGCGATTCTCCGACGGTCAAGGTGCTAGGCCCGACAAGCAGCGCCCAAAAGCAGACGCCCAATAGGCAAAGCGAAAGGACGCCAAGGGCGATGCCCCTGGTCCTGTTCGATTTCGCCAATCCGAGGTCAGCTGAGATAAAGGTGTCTCCGCGCATAATCCGCATTATACATAACGCGCGTGGACAAAACAAACAAATTGCGCCTTTTTGTACGATTCAGCAAAAACAAATCTTAAAAATATATTCGAACATCTTGTTTTGTTTTGCTATAATGCACGCATGAGCAAAACCGAGAAATCCTATGCGGCGATCCATCACGCCTTAGAGAAACTGATGCTGGAGCGCGATTACGAAAGCATAAACGTGTCCGACATAATCGCGGAATCCGGGGTCGCGAGATCCACCTTCTACGCCCACTACAAATGCAAGGACGACGTCCTCGTCGAACTCTCGAACCACATCTTCGAGCACGTCTTCTCCGCGAACCTAAAAAAGGAGAAGGAGCATGATTTCTCCAATAGCCCCGCCTTCGACTACCGGCACATCGTCACCCATACCTTCTGCCACTTCGTCGAGGACAAGGCCCTGATCTCGGCGATCTTCCGCTCAGGGGCCTCCCACGTCTTCACCGAGTCCCTGCGCGAGAAGTCATTGCCCCTCATCGAGGCCGTCTATTCCGCCAACCCGCCCTTCATGCCAAACGCCCCGAAGGACATCGGGATATCGATTCTGCAGGGGGCGTTCATCGATTTATTGAAATCCTACGTCACGAATGACCGCCCCGAAACCCCGGAGCAGATGGCCGACTTCTTCTTCGCGATCCGCTTCCCCAAGCAATAAGAAAACTCGCACCGCTTCAAAGGCGATGCGAGTCTTTTTCTTACTTCTTGCGGCTCAGCTTCAGCATCACGCCGCCGACGAAGTACCCGATTGGGAATATCATCGACACGATATAGGTCCAGGCGTCGGTGAACTGCGTGTAGGTCCCCGAATCGAATCCCTGCCAAATGTTCCAGGCGGTGAAGCCGATGCCGACGAGGCAGATGATGAAGGTGAGGAACCCGACGTTCCCCCTGATCGCCGCCCACAAGGCGAACACGGCGAGCAATAGCCACGCCGCGGCGCTAAGCAAGCCGATGAGCGCGTTGAAGTTCGCCGGGATCGACTGGATGTCGGTCCAGGTCAGCGTCTTGATGACCCCGAGCTCGTTGATGAAGTTCGGGATATTCGTCGCCGCGATGCCGATGGCGACCGCGAGCATGATAATGCGTCCTACTAGTCTCATTTTTCCCTTATGCCCTCCTAGGTTGCCCTTATTGTATGACAGCGCCGAAAAGAGTGAAAACATTATTTCTTAGCCTTTTTGATTGGCCTAAGTTTTGCAGGGTTTCGGATGCGAATTCCCTGCAAAAGGAAAGCCGCACCCAAGCGGATGCGGCCAATAATCAAGAGGTTTATCAGAACCTGTCGGCGGGATATTCGCCAGCCTTGACAAGGCTTGCGAGGGCCTCGACGACCTCAGGCTTATCCTCGCGGTAGGTGACGCCATACCAGACGGAAGTGGTGGAGAGGACCTTGCAGGAGACCTCGCCCTTCTTGATGAGCTCATCGACGACGGTCGGGATGAGGTATTCGCAGCTTCCGAGGTTGTCCTTGTTGGCCTCGAGGAAGGGGACATAGCCCTCTTCGATCCTGTCGAGGATGTCCTTGGAGAAGCAGAACATGTTCATCGAGACGAGGGCGTCGTGGTCGAGCTTGGTCATCTCGCCGCCGTCTAGCGGGCAGCCATAGATGTCATCGCCCCTCCATTCGAGCTTCGATTCGACGAGCCCGGTGAGGTTGCCGTCCTTGTCGCTAGAGAGGACGCCGCGCTTGACGGAGCCGTTCTTGGTGAGGGTGTTCTTCGCGAAGAAGGCGACGTTGCCGTATTGGCCTTTTCCCTTGATGCCGCGGAGGAATTCGGCGGCGACGCGGAAGGCGTCGTAGCCGTAGAAGTCATCGGAATTGACGATCAGGAAGTTGTCCTTGATGACGTCTTTGGCGCAGTAGATGGCCTGGGCGGTGCCAAGCGGCTTCACCCTGTCCTTCGGGAGGACGTATCCCTCGGGGATGACCTCGAGCTTCTGATATGCGTAGGCGACTTCGATCTGATTGGCGACGCGCTTGCCGACGGTCTCCTCGAAGATCTGGCGGTTCTCTTCCTTGATGAGGAAGATGACGCGGTCGAATCCGGCCTTCTTGGCATCGTAGATGGAATAGTCAATGATGAAGTTGCCCCTGGCGTCGACCGGCTCGATCTGCTTGAGCCCTCCGAAGCGCGAGCCCATGCCGGCGGCTAAGATTAATAGATCCATATAATGTTTTGCTCCTTAATTGGGTCAGGCTTATTTTAGTACGATTGGCGGTGCAGTGATACGCCTATTTATAAGGCTATCATCAGTTATTGACCTTATCCCCGTTGATGCGCTCAGGAAGTGCGTAACAAAGGGTCATCGAGATGAGGAACATGCTGATGACCGGGCTCTGCAGTATGAGCATCAGGGTGTTGAGGAATTCGTTGTCGAACTTCGCCGCGGTGACGCTAGGCACCATGGTCAAGGCAAACCCTAGACCTAAGGAAAGCCCGACGATCGTCGCGGTTTTGGTGTTGCGCGGGCAAGCGAGGATCATCTTCATGCCCGAATAGGCGATCCCGCCGAAGATATTGACCATCAGCCCGCCCAAGACGGCGTTCGGCACGGTGAGCAATAATCTCGCCAAAATCGGCGAAAGGGAAAGCAAAATCAGCATGACGGGCGTGAACACGAGCGCGTTCCTATTCACGACCTTGGTCTGCTCGACGATGCCGGCGCTTTGGACGTAGCTCGTCATTGGGATCCCGCCGAAGGCCCCGCTAAGGGCCCCGAGCAATCCGACCGAGGCGATCCCACCCGTGATTTCTTTGTCGCTAGGCGCCCTGCCATAGACGTTCTCCGCGATGAGCGAAACCGTTCCGATCGTCTCGGTGGAGGAGACGAGGAAGACGATCGCGATCGAGATGACCGCGCTCAGATGGAAATCGCCGGCCGAGAAGGTCAATAAGGTGAAGATGGGCCGCGGAATATCGAGCACGTCGGTGAAGGAATGGACCTGAAGCGATGAGAAATCGATCGTCCCCGGCATGCAAAGCGCGGCGATGTAGCCGACCGCCAATCCGACGACGATCGACATGTTCTTCCAGATGCCCCTTGCGAAGGATTGGAAGACCATCGACGAGATGAGGGTCACGAACGCGACGAGCAGATACCGCCAACCGACCGACCAGTCGTAATCCAAAGCAAGGCTAGGCATATCGCTTATGCCGACGAATTGCTCGATCGATACCCCGATAAGCGATAATCCTAACGCCAACACGACGATCGCCGAGACGATCGGCTTGATGAAGCGGATCCAGTATTTGGAGAAGATCCCGATGATGGCGAGCAATCCCCCGCCGATGATGGTCGCGATGAAGGCGGCCTGGAACCCATAGGCGATGACGATGAGGGTCATCACGCCGAGGAAGGTGAAGCTCGATCCCATGAAGATCGGCATCCTGCTGCCGAATACCTTAAGCGGGAAGAGCTGGATCAAAGTGCCGATCCCCGCCAAGAAAATCGAGGTGCGTATGCCGTTTTCGAGCACCGAAGGGTCAACCTCGACCCCGCTTGCGGCAACGCTAGCGCACAAAACCATGATCGGCCCGATGTTCGAGACGAACAAAGCGAGCATGTGCTGGACGCTGAATAGGAGCGACTTCGAAAACGGGACCGCCCCATCCCATGAAAATAGGTTCTCGGCGCTGCGCTCGTCGCGCTTTGCGAATATCTGCTTGAACGGATTTGCCATGCCGCTGCTATTTTAGCCTAATTACGCCCGCCGATGTAGGCTCAATGCATTTATATAAATATGGATGGGCAAAGCCCCGACTTTATTGACAACGGAAGGATTCTCCCTATCATTAACCGGGTAAGGATTTCCCGATGAACAACAAGATTGCCGCGCATTTCGTCGCCTGCGAGAAAGGCGAGATAGAGACCGAATTCGAATACCCCTCCTCGATCGTTTTGCCGCGAAGGGGCTCTTCCTCCTCGGCCGGCTACGACTTCGTGTGCCCCTATTCCATCGACTTCGGCCCCTATGAGGAGAAGGTGATCCCGATGTGGGTCAAATGCATCGACATGCCCTCCGACAAGGTCTTGAAGTTATACGTCCGCTCCTCGATCGGCATCAAAAGGGGCTTAGAATTATCTAACGGCACCGGCATCATCGATTCGGATTATATCTGGTGCATCTACGTCGCCTTGAGGAATAGGAGAAACGCCCCCGCCCACATCGAGGCGGGCGAGCGCATCGTCCAGGGCATCTTCGAGGACTATTACATCACCGAGGACGACGCCCCCATCAAGGATGAGAGGCTAGGCGGCATCGGCTCCACCGGCAAGAAATAAGCAATCAGGTCGCTTCGGCGGCCTTTTTTCATCCCTGGCCCCTGCCCGAGCTAAAAAGCCTTTAGCTGTCGGGGCAGGCCGCCCGCAGGCGGACAAAGTATGGCCGGTTTTGACCAATAACGCATACACGTCTTCAGCGGAATTTTTTCACGACGGGTCACGCGATGTCCTCATCAATGGCGATTTGGGTCTTGACCGGGAGGGGCACCCCGAACAGGGTTTTATTCTGTTCGGGCGCCGCCCAGTGGTATGCAAAAAAGAACCATCGGGCGATGATGATCCTTTTTCCTTGGTTTGATGGGGGATTGATTACTTCTTGGTCTTGCGCA
>JAILKX010000067.1 GCA_024693415.1 Bacilli bacterium | reverse complement strand
ATTTCGGTCTTCGAGGCGGGGGTTCCCAATCTGAGCCCCGACGAGGCGACCGAAAGGCTCGCGCTCATCTTCTTCGTCGCGGTGAACTCGAAGTTCGCCGAAAGGCGTTCCTCGGGCGCCAAGTGGCTCATCAAATACACCGAGGGGCGGGGATTGAGCCTCAAGCAGAAGGCGCGGATCGCGCTGAAGCTCTCCGAATCCTTCGCCTATCCCGAATACCATATGGAGCTCTTCCATAGCGAGAGTTACCGCAGGGCGATGGCGGTCGCTTTTGCAACCCCGTCGAAGAATTACGACTACGGCTATTCGCGGCTCTTCGTCGAGAAGGGGCAGGAGATCATCGATGAGCTCGATGAATCGGAGCTCACCGCATTGCTGCAGCCGGGGCTTCGCTTCCCCGATTGCGACCTCGTGGTGAGGCGCCTCTTCGACATGGGGCGGCTCGATGCGGCGGTCGCGACCTTATCCGACGATGACCTAGCGAGCTTAGGGATGCGCGACATCACGGTCGCGATCGCCTTGATGCGCGATAAGCCGGCGGCGGCCAAGCGGATCCTCATGATGATGTTCGAGTCCTATGACTGTGACTTCGAGGTGATCTATTACCTCTATCAGTGCTTATCGCCCGCCGAAAGGAAGAACATGGCGGCCAAACTCATCAGGCGCGCCGACTACATGAATTGCCTAAGGGCCACCAAGATCATGCTCGGGGAATCCTTCACGCCCGGGTCGATCCGTTACCTCACCTTCAAGGAATTGACCTTGCTTCGTGACGAGATCAAGGAGAAGGGCGAGGCGGCGAAGCCCTACATCGGGGCGGTCATCAGGAAATTCGTGTCGACCTCCCTCTATGGGGCGCGCGACCTCGAGAAGGCGCTGGAGGCCCTCAGGGATTTCGACATCGACCCAAGGGATGGCCTATTGACCCCCGAATTCGTCGAGGCGAGCTATCAGGACATCCGATTCCGCGTGATATACCTCAGGGAAGCGAATTCCTTCGGGTTGCTGCGCGCGCTTGGCTTACGGAGGCATGAGATCTGATGCTGGCCCGCAACTTAGCCCCCGATATCGTCTCCCTCTGCCGGAAGACCGTCGAACACTGCCCCGAGGCGCAGGAGCTTTTGGAAATGCTGCGCTCGGGAGAATGCCAGGTGTGCTTTTCCTACGATCCGTCGGGGACGGTGATCGATTATGAGGTCTTCGACGAGGACTTCTCCGTTTATCACACCCTTGCGCTCGACCTGTCGCGCGAGGCGCGTCCGATCTTCCCGAAGGAGAAGCGCGACTTCGCTTTTGCGATCCTCCTTTACCTCTACGAAAAGGAGTCCGCGGTCACCGAGGAGGATCTGCACCGCCAGTACGGCGAGATCTATTCGCGCCTCAACGACGTGGCTTCCCTGTCCCCCGAGAAGGCCAAATACCGGCAAGAACATCAAAACGAATTCGATTATCTGACGAACCTCATCGCGTTGGCGTCGAGCAAAAGCGCCCCTGCGAAGGTCGATACGATCCAGGTGAGCTTCGAATTCGAGAAATCCTATTACGGCGACGAATATGAGGTCACCGTCTACTGCAAGACCAAAAAATCGGTCAAGGTCAAGGACCTCAGGACCCTTTATTCGGCGGTCGTGCAGGAGAGCAGGGTCGCCCTCTATGGCGGGACGATGCTGACGCTTGGGCCGGATTCCTTCAAGGACAATGAGCGCCAGGCGATCCAATTGCTTTCGGCGAAGGCGCAGTTCTCGAAATGGAGCTCCTCCTTTTCGAAGACCACGATCACGAAGTCGAACCTGCCGGCGCTTTTCGACGCGCTGCGGGGCGAACAGATCAAATTCGACGGGTACGTGAAGCGAATCGGCGTCGACCCGGTCGTCCCGACCCTGAAGATCGAGGACGACGGGAACTTCGATTTCGACCTGAAACTAGGTAATGGGTCGCTTATCTTAAGCGGGATGAGCGGCTATCGCATCGACGAATCCGACCTCATCCTCCCCATTCTTTTCGACTCCGAGGCCAAACTCAAGATCTATGAATTCTCCCTCGAGCATCCCCATTTCCAATACGACGCCTTCCAAAGCGAGATCGACAACGTGATCCTCCCGATCCTAAGCGGCAAGGTCGAGGTGAGCGAGACGTATCGCGAAAAGCATCCTTCCAGGAAGCGCGACATCCTCTATTACGTCACCTATGGCGAGGAGGATGAGCTCCGCTTCTCCACCGAATACCATGTCGGCGACGAGGTGGTGGACCGCGGGGCCTTCGAATCGAATCAGCTCGGCGAATCGCGTTCCTACCGCTTCCAGGACGAGCTCAAGAAGCTCAATATCCCGATGGATGGGGCGACGCGGAACCAGAATGAGATCGCCGCGTTCCTAAAAGCCGACCTCGATGGGCTCGCCGCGACCTGCAAGCTCATGCTTTCGGATAACCTCGCCAACCGCAAGATGGCGAAGGTCGGGAAGTTCAACATCAATTCCACAAGCGGCATCGACTGGATGGAGGTGTCTTTATCGAGCCCAGAATATAGCGTCGAGGAATTCAGCGCGATCCTCGCCGGCTACAAAAAGAAGAAGAAATACGTCCGCATCCGCGGCCAATTCGTCTCCCTCTCGGAAGAGGACGATGAATATGGCTTAGGGAAAGTGGTGGCCGATTTCGACCTCGGGGGCGACGAGTCGCTCGACTCTCCGCGCTTGCCCATTTACCAGGCGTTCAAGCTTCCGGGATATGAGACCGGGTTTAAGATCGAGTACAACGAAGAGATCAAGAACCTGATCGGCGAGATCAAGGATTACCAGTCCTGCGAAGTGCCACTTAGCGGGGACATGTATGCGAAATTGAGGCCGTACCAGGTCGATGGCGTCAAGTGGCTCTACTCCCACGCGAGGCGGAAATTGCCTGGCATCCTCGCCGACGAGATGGGTTTGGGGAAGACGCTGCAGACCATCGCTTTGCT
>JAILKX010000064.1 GCA_024693415.1 Bacilli bacterium | reverse complement strand
ATCTTGGATTTAACGAAACCCCCGTTTAGAGACGTTTTATATTGGGTAGCCATTTTGATGCATAATCGCGAACTATCCGCCGACCTCAGGAACAGTTTTCCTAGGGAACTCGCTTATCTAGAAAAAAAGTTTCTTATCGATGTTTCAGAATACGACATTGTGATTGGCTATCGGGCAGACGATAGTTACTTCCGTTTCCCAGAGGCATTTGTTCGAAGCGAGATCACTTTGGAATCTTTGGACAAGATATTTCAAGCTGGAGAATTGGGGAAACAATATGTTTTGATTTCTGAACGGGCCTTTCGATTAATTCATTATTTAGATTCTGAAGAAGCGCTTCCAAAAAGCCGCCAAGATTATTACTTACGGAAAAGCGGCGCGGACAAGGTGTTCACCGATTTGTTAAATGCCGATCGATACGCAAAAGGCACGAGATTAAGGGATTTGGTGATGGACCATGAATGATTTAAGAAGCATGAAAGAGCTTTTCGCGCGTTTATTCGTGCTCGCCTTTTGGAACAAGATGAACCTGCTTTCCTTTACGACGGCGCTTTCTAAGAGCGAACTGATAAAAAAGCTTGAACTCAAGGAGTACGACGATTATTTCAACAAAGAATTAACCGACATCTTTTTCGATATCACGGGCAACAGGATCAACGAAGATAACAGCTATGGAGTCTATAACGATGCCTATTGGTGCGGCTATTCGTATTTCGAATTGCAGCTTAGAACCCAAAAGCCCTTTGCCTACATCTTCTTAAAGCTTCCGTTAACCAAAATGGTGGACATTTATACCATCTACCACGAAATGGATTTCTCTTCGCTATTGGATTATTTTGTCCGAATTTGCAAAGAAAAAACGATATTAAGGCTTCTTTGCGAGCAAAGGAGAACCTCGTTGACAAAAGCAAGTTATGAAACGGGAATCGGGCTAGCCACGCTTGCGAAATACAACGCGGATGACGGGGCCTTATATAAAGCGTCTTTCCAAAACGTCATTAAAATTGCCGAGTTTTTCGATTGCCCGATCAGTTTGTTTGTCCAAAGGATAAGCCAAAGGAAGCTCGATAAAGGTTTTATCGAAATATATGGCGATAACTACATGGATTATTTTTCAAGCACCAGAGTTGCTTGTCGGGGGATCGTCATTAATGATGGCAGCATCCTTTTGGTATATGCCAAGAACTACGATGTATGGATGATTCCAGGCGGCGGAGCGGAGAACGATGAAGAGGAGACGTCCTGCGTCAAAAGAGAAATATCCGAGGAAACAGGATATGTCGTGGGCCCAACCAAATACGTGTTGGAAATAGACGAATATTACGAAAACGAAAAATACATCAGTAAGTATTTTCTTTGCAATATCGTTGGGCAAAGCAAAGCCCAGTTAACCGAACAAGAAGCAAAAGCCGGCCTTGAATCGAAATGGATACCCATCAAAGACGCGATTGATATCTTTAGCAAGCATCAGCAATACGCAACCGAAGACGAGATGAAACGCGGGATTTATTTAAGGGAATATCTGGCACTTCGCAGAATCATCCAAGGCAAATAAGCTTTAAGGGCTTGAAAATGACGAGTTGTACGACAAAATAGTGGGTAGAAGTATTTAGACAAAAGCGGATGGATCGAATCAGACAACCACATCTTTTGTCGCCGTCCGAATCCGTTTATCCACAACGGGGATGATTGTTCTTGCCCGCGAGAGCGGGAACTATCTTTTCTTGTACATGACAAGTTTTGGATCAGAACCTCCCTTGCCATAGGTGCAAATAAGGATGAAGTCCACATTGGCCACGACGCCATAGCAGAACCCCATGTCGGTTTCGGACTCGAGCTGAGTGCCTAGATACGTCGTCTCATCGTTGAGGAATTTCACCTTCGCCCCGTTAGGCAATGGGTATTCCAAGTTTACATATGAGCCTACGAGGGCGCTTAGCTTGGTTACTGGGGGCATACCTTCGATGTGCAGGCCGTTTATTTCTTCGATTAGTGTTTTCTTAAAGGCATCGAACTTCCCTTGATCGCTTAGTTCGTCATGGCGTTTCCAATAGTTGAGGTGGGGAAGTTTTTCCTTCATATAAGCGCGAGCCTCTTCCTCGGAAAATCCTTCCTTGGCCATGTGGGGAACGCAGACATCGATGAGATCATCCATGTTGTCATAAGTGTAGGTCCCGTCCGCATAGCACCATTTGCAATACTCCTCGTTTAGGGAACCGTCGTCGTTCTTGCCGATGATCGAATCATCTAGCGGCATGCCGCAGCACTGGCAAAAAAGGGGATGAGGAGAACCAAGCAGCGTATTAATCGAAACGTTGAAGAGCTTAGAGAGCAGCTTCAGTGTCTCCGTTGCGGGAACCGTCTCTCCGTTTTCCCAGCGCGAAACCGCTTGCCTCGTCACGAAAACCTTTTCCGCAAGCTCGTCTTGGGATAGCCCGTTTTTGGTCCTGAGCTCATATAGAATTTGTTTTGTTTCCATCGTTTTTGCCTCCGGCGAAATCATATCAAACAACCTTTTGTCATAGTAGCAACGCCCTGTTGCGGTCTCTCTAAAGCGTCGTAATGAGAAAGCCGCATCCATCAAGCGGCGTGGCTCAAGGATTATGATAAAGCAATATGAAGGACTTTTAATTTGTAAATTTGCCGCGCTAAACAACATTTTTAGTAGAAAATCGTTATTTGCAGAGTGTTGGTGAAAATCCCTTGGCGCTGGCATAATCGCAGCGCTGCGAAAGGAGGCAGCAATCAGTTGTCTCTGACGGGAGCCCGCCACTGGATTTAGCGGTTCGGGGCGCGCTCCCATCAGAGGCTCCGAACCGCTAAACATATGGGAAAGCCAAAGGATAGGCGTGGCATTTTTGCCGTGCGGGAAGGCCGGAGAGGCGGCCACGCCGCTCAAGGTTTTGGTCGAGGGCCGGGATGGGCGTGTACGAGGTCGCTGGAGAGATCATAAAACTCGCCGTCTCGAGACGCAAAGTCATCAAATACAGGGCCTTCTACGCACCGAAAGGCTTACGGCATCGGAGAAAGAGGCCAACACTCTGCAAATTACGATTTTTTGGCAATCCTTTGGAATTGCGAATGGGAGACGCCCCACTGCATTTTCATGTTCTTCTTGCTGATTCCGTATACCATGTCCTTGTCGAAGCCCTTCGGATAGCCAAACAATGGTTTATTATGCCCGAAATACAGGTAAAGGGGCCCGTTGTGGCTTCCGAACGCGACGTTTTCTACGCGGTCGACGGAGGAAGGGATGAAGACATGCTTCCCGCAATCTCCGATCGCGAATGATTGGATGAAGTCAAGGGAGCCGTTGTCCAAATCGATGGACGTGGCTCCGACGATGTCGCAGAAGGCATGGCAGCTGATCACGTTCACCCCTTTGGGGAGCTTGATGTCCCCTTTCTTTCCCGGCGGGCACCACATGAGGATCTTCCTCTCTCCAAACTTCTCGATGAGGCAGCCATCCAGCGACTGATACTTCGGGTTTTTGGGGTCGACCTCAAAGCATTCGAGATGCTTGAGCCCGGGGCATTTATAGCCATCCCGGGTCTGCGTCCTTACGTCCCATCCGCCTTCTTTGGGATACCAATAATCTATTTCCTCCACCGAGGCCGGGAGGATGATCTTCTTCACGCCTTCCAAGATATCGAGCTGTTTGAAATCGAAGGTCGTCTTGCCTTCGCGGATGCGGCAGACCCCGGTTTCCCTGACTTCTTTTTGGATTCGCGCAAGGTCATCGGATTCGCGCTTTGCCGCTTCCGCAGCTTCTGCTGCCTTCTTGGCTTCTTCCCTTGCCTTTTCCTCGGCTTCGCGTCTGGCTTTCTCTTCGGCCTCGCGCTTTTGCCTTTCGGCTTTGAGACGCTCCTCTTCCGCCTTCCTTCGCTCGGCCTCTTCTTTCTTCCTCTGCTCTTCGGCCTTGCGCCTAGCCGCTTTCTCGGCTTGCTCTTTCTTGGTCTTCTCGATGTTGCGGATCCTATCGAGTTCGGCTTCCGCGGCTGATGCAGCTGTGGGGTCGGAGATATCGGGGCCCTCATCCTCCGAGGGGATTTTGCTCAGCTCGAGCATGATGCAGGGAACGACGCCCCAGGTATCCCCATAGACGCCGGCGTTCAAAACGTATTCGTTGCCCAGCACGGTGTCGAGCCCACCCTTATCACATTCGAGATTGCCATTGGTGACCAGGAAGGCTTTTTGGTTGCAGAAATCGGTCGGCAGCACCGGATTCGCGGAAAGATAGAAGGATTTGGCGCGATTGTGCTTGCCATAACCGCTTCCCCAATCGGTGGACAGCCCAAAGAAGGAGCCCGCGGGCAAAAATACCTGACGCACAACCTTAAGCCTGGTGAGGCCATAGGGTATCTCTTTCTCTTGGAACACATAGTCGCGTCCGTTTGGGAAAGCGAGGGAAAGGAAGTCGCCGTTCAGGAATTTGTTATAGAACTTGCTCAGTGTGTATTCTCCGTCTATCGCATTGCTCCAATCGTCGTATTTCTTCTGGTCCAGAATCTTTTCTGAGCGGAGGACGACATAGCCCTTCTTCTCGTTCTTGCCGACGATGATCCATTTGATGGGCTCTGCCTTGAAGACCTTCTTTTCCTTTTTAAAGTAGAGGACACCATCGACTTTCAGGTATTTTCCGACCTGCTCCGCGCCTTCTAGAGACGGTGGGTTCGCAACCTCGGTTTGTGGGTAGACGCCATACCAGGCGGCTCCATCCTTCCACGAAACGACGGGCTCGGTGAGGGATTTCTCTTTGATCTCATAGGCAAGCTTTTCTTTGCGGAGAGTTTCCTTGAGGTCAGACCACTGCTTCCTCTGCTTTTCCTCTTCCTGCCTGCGGAGTTCCTCTTGCTCTTGTTTCTTTTTCTCTTCAACCTTTTTGGCTTTCGCCTCGTATTGCTCGATAAGGCTCGCCGCAACCTCGAACGGGATACTCTCAAGGTCAACGGTCGCGTAGGGATTGACCAAAGCCTTCTCCCCTTCGCCTAGCTCAGTAAAGGTCCCATCGCCTTTGCGGGCGATCCATTTCCCGTTCGATTTCGTTTTCGTCCAGGTGCGGCCGTTGGCCCAGGGCAGGAAATAAGACAGCCTCTCAGCGTCTTTCTTTTCTAGCAGGGTCGGGCGTGTCGCGAAGCATGCCCCGCCGTCGGGGAAGGCTTCCATGAAGGCGCCCGAAAGGTATTTCGCGACCTCGCTGTCCTCAAAGGAGGATGCGTTCATCGCGGTATCCATGACGCTTTTGGAACACCCGATGAGCATCCTGTTCCCATCGGAGTCGTATTCCACGGGCTCCCAGGGATAGCCGCCATAATAAACCTTGCCGATGTCGTCGACGCGGAGGCTACGGCGCTTGATATCCTCTTGGCGCCTTTGCTCTTCGTAGCGCTTCTGCTCTTCGAGCCTGCGCTGACGCTGGGCTTCCCGCTGCCTCTCAATGCGCTGGCGCTCGGCTTCCCGCTGCCTCTCAATGCGCTGGCGCTCTTCCTCTTCTCTCTTTTTTCTTTCGGCCTCGGCTTTCTCTTTCTTGAGCCGCTCGGCCTTTTCCATCATGGCGAGGAACGCATCGGCGTCCAAGCCTTCCGAGGAGGCGGGGGCGGGGGACGGGGCTGCGGCTGCCTGCTGGGACAATTTGGCTTTCTCGAGCTCCAGCCGCTCTTTTTCTAGAGCAAGACGCTCTTCCTGGAGTTTCTTTGCAGCCTCTTCGCGCTCCTTCCGCTCGGCCTCCTCCCGCTCGCGCCTCTGCCTTTCCAGCTCGCGCCGCTGGCGTTCCTTCTCCTCGCGCTCCTGCCTCTCCTTTTCCTCGCGCTTGGCCTCTTCCGCTTTCCTGGCGGCCTCCTTGGCCTCGAACTCGGCGAGGATCTCCTTCTTGGCCTTCTCCGCGGCCTCTTTCTTGATCTGCTCGACCCTTTCCTTCTCGCGCCTCTCCCTCTCGGTGAGCATGTAGACGACGCGGTCGACGAGCTCCTCCTCGCCGCGCACCCTCTGCAGACCGTCGAAGGCCGCGTCCAAAACGCGCTGGGCGCGGATCGGGACGCGGCGGTCGGGGTCGTTCGGGGACGGGTAGTCCTCGAGCAGGTATTCCGCCCTCGGCTTGTTCGGGAGGTCGGAGTTCAGGAAGGTCAATTCCACGGTCACGGCCTCGCAATTCGGCGAGCGGGACGACGAGGAGGAGAGGAACACGACGCATCCGCAGGACTTCATCGCCTGCAGGATCTCCTCCCTGTACCGCTCGGCCGCGCCCCTGCCGGCCCTCAGGTTCCGGAAGGCCGCCCAGCAGGAGAAGTCGTTCTCCTCCAGGAGCTCCATCGTGTCGATGACGCGGGGCATGTCGCCGCTGGAATAGCAGAGGAACACGTCGCGCGGGAGCGAGGGGTCGTAGATGCCCTCCTCGATCTTCGCGGCCTCCGCCTCGAGCCTTTCGTAGGCCTCGTCGAGCTCTTCGTCGCGGAGGTGGCGCTCCACGAAGTTGCGGACGGCCCCGATCCAGCGGGGCTGGAGGCCGTCGACGAGCCAGTCGAAGGCGTTCTTCGCCTCGGGCGGGGTGACGCTCGAATTCGCAAGCAAGCGGACGAGGGCGTGGGGGTCGCCGTCGTAGGAGCGGAGATATACTTTGGCGAGGAAATCCTCGGGGCGGATGGCCGTGACTGCGGTCGCGGCGGCGACGACGGCTGCCTTGGTTGGATATTTGGTATGGACGGCGTCGTATTGGGCCCTTCTTGCCTTAGCAAGGGCCTCCATTTTGAGATCATCCAAAGCGTCGGCGAGCATCGCGGAGAACCTCGCGGCGTCGCTTTCCCTGTACCTCGACCCGCAGTGGCGGCAAACGTAAAATCCCCCTTCCAGCCGAAGGGGTTCGCCGCAGTTCTGGCAAATCAGGCGTTCCATGTCACAGCCCCCTTGAGTCTATGCCCTTTTCTCCGCCTAGGCGTGGGAAATCGGGCGCATGGTCACATTGAATTCTAAGTTCCGGCGGCGGGATTTGCAATCCTTTCGCGGAGCGCCCCTATTTGGCGGGCTCGGCGGTTTCCCGCGAATCCCCTCCTTCGGGCTCCTCTGCTTCTTCCTCTTTGGATTGCCCTTTCGATTTCTGCTCGCGAGGATCACCGCGATCATGGCGATGTCATAGATGTTGCTAAGGCGATCCTTCTCGGTCGCCGTCTCGATGATCTCGATTGGCTTTCTGGGTTTTGGCATGTTTCAGGATGCAAAAAACCTAATATGAGACGACCCCTGCGCCATGAGGAAGAGAATGAAGAAGTACTGTAAAAAGGACGGGCCCCCCTACTTCCTGCTCTCGGGCCTGGACCTGCTGGGCGAGTTCAAGGACGGCGAGGACGGGGAGCCCGCAGGCGTAAGGGAGGAGGGGGGTCGGTCTTATGCCCGGTCCTTTTCTTTTGCGTTTCACGGGCTCGCGGAGGGCCCATACATGAGTTTGGCTTTCAGTTTTTCCTGCTTTCTCCCGTGTTCCTCGAGTTCAGCATAGAAATGCTCCAATTCCTCCATCGAGCGGCGGTCAGTC
>JAILKX010000062.1 GCA_024693415.1 Bacilli bacterium | reverse complement strand
GGCGAGGGGCCTGATCACCGGGAAGTTGGTCACTTCGTTGATGACCGATAGGGATTCGAGGGTCTGAGAGGCGACTTGGCCGATCGATTCGCCGGTGGCGATCGCAAGGCATTTGTTCTTCTTCGCGACCCCTACCGCGATTCTCACCATCATGCGGCGCATGATCGTGATGCAATAGGGCTCAGCGACGTATTGGTAGATCGCTTCCTGGAGCTTGGTGAACGGGACCACATCCAATTTTATGTCGGACTGGTAGGCGTTCAGCTCCTTCAAAAGGTCCTTGAGCTTATCTAGGACCGCGTCGGAGGTATATGGAGGCGAAGCGAAATGGAGGCACTCGACCTTGATGCCGCGCCTGATGATCGAATAGGCGGCGACGGGCGAGTCGATCCCGCCGGAAAGGAGCATCGTGACCTTGCCGTTCATCCCAAGCGGATATCCCCCGATCCCGGGGAATTCCTTAAGGGACAGATAGCAGGCGTCCTCGCGCAGATTCACCTTAAGGATGGCTTCGGGGTTATGGACGTCAACGCTGGAATCCTCTAGCTTCGCGGCCAAGAAACCACCGACCTGGCGCGATATTTCCATCGAATCGATGGGATAGGTCTTATCGGCCCTCCTGCTTTCGACCTTGAAGGTTTTGGGCGAGAGTTCCATCATGAGGCCTAGGGCCTGCTCTTTGATCTCCGGGAGTTCCTTGCCGATCTTTAGGACCGGGGTGAGGCGCTGGATGCCCGAGACTTCCTGAAGCCTTTCTAGGACCGGCATGCAATCCTCAAGCGGGCTCACGTCTACATAGATATGGTCGCGGCCGCCGCTAGTTTTAAGGTCGAACGACTTGATGGCAACCCTGACGTTATGGATGAGCTGCTGGATGAAAAGGCGGCGGTTATTGCCCTTGGTGGACAATTCGCCATAGTGGATCATGATGGAATTGTATTTCATCTGGGCCTAACCTCCTTAAGTGCCTTCTTCAGGTCTATGATAAACTTCGCGACATCCTCGAGTTCGGTGTCATGGCCGAAGGAGATGCGCATCGTGTTGCCGGCCCTCTCCTTGTCGTAGCCCATGGCTTCGACGACGTAGGAGACCGGCTCTCCTTTGGAGGAGCACGCCGATACCGACGACACACAATACCCTTTTTCGGACATCGCCTCAACGATAACGCTCGCCTTATGCGCCAATAGGGAAAAATTCAGCACGAACGGCGATGCATCCTCTGGCGAATTGAAGGCGACTTCATCGATCTCCGAGAGCCTTTCGCGGGCGAATTTCGATAAGCCCTTGGCTCTTTCCAATGTTTTGGCCATGTCGGCGAAGGTGAGGCTAAGGGCTTTCGACATCGCCGAGGCCCCGGCCACGTCGACCGTGCCGGCGCGGAAATTAAACTCCTGCGACCCGCCGGAAAGAAGGGGCAGGAACTGGATGGATTTGCGGTATGCGAGTCCACCATTGCCTTTTAACCCGCCGAACTTATGGGCGGAGAAAGTGATTAAATCGATATCCTGATACGGCAGATTCAACTTACCGATCGCTTGGGTGACGTCGGAATGGAAATAGGCTTTCGGGAACTTCCGCACCACTTGGATAAGCTTGGGCAGATCGTTGATTGAGCCGGTCTCGTTATTGACCGCCATGATGGACACGAGGATCGTGCTCTTGTCCATGGCTTGCTCTAAAACGCTAGGCTCCACCTGCCCTTTTTGGTTGACCGGCAGGATCACGACCTCGAATCCAAAGGCTTCGCCAAGCTGGCGGAAGGAATTGAGGACGGAGGGATGCTCCACCGCCGTGGTGATGATCTTCTTGCCGCGGCTTTGGTATTTGAAGGCGACCCCTTTGATGGCCAAGGCGTTCGCCTCAGTCGCCCCTGAGGTGAATAGGAGCCCATGGGTCTTATTGACCTTCATTAGATTCAATATATTGGACCGGGAGGCTTCGAGTTCCCTGGAAGCGGAAAAGCCTGCGGCATGCAGGCTCGAAGGATTGCCGAAGTTTTCGCTGCTGATGGACGTGAAGCGGTCGAGCGCCTCCTTAAAAGGGGGCGTGGTCGCCGCATGGTCGAGGTAGATCATCGGGGCTTATTCTCCGCGGATCCGCTTGACGGCGGCGGTCGTCTCTTCGTAGGCGCGCTTGAAATTGCCGGCGAAGTAGAACTGCTCGGTCTGGGCTAAGGTCGCGTTGATCTCGCCGATGTGCGGGCGGTCGCGGTTGGCGAAGAGAATCGAGGAATCGGCGAGCGCCATCTGCTCATAGTCGCGCTGGAGCGCGGCGAAGGTCGCATCGGCTTCCATGCGAAGCGTCGAGACAAGCTCGTTGACCTTGACGACATCGATCGGGAGGTTCTTGAGGGTTGCGAAGATCTCATCGATGTAGCCGTAGAATTCCTCGAGCTTGGGATTGTATTTGACGTTGATGGCCGCGAGGTTGATCTTGGCGATCGTCTCCTCGGCGTCCTTGCACTTGGCGAAGTATTCGTCGATGGTGGCAAGGCCTGTCTCGCTGTCGGATTTGAGCGACATCAGGTAGCGCGAGAAGTCCTCGATGGAGGAATTCGCCTGATCGGCGTCGTCGCGGAGGGCGTGCATCTTCTGCACGAGCATCGAATAGGGTTGCTTGGTCCCGGAATGGATGAAGGTGTCGAGCGACCTCTTGGTGGCGCCGGCCTTGTTGATGAAGACCTTGATGTTGTCGATCTTGGCCTGCTCTTCGCTCGGGATGATGTAGATCTTCCTGACTTCGGGGAGGGCGTTGCAGAGGCGGATGTACTGCTTGTCGACGTTGGCGGCCGAGGCGTAGATCCCCTCACATTCGGAATCGAAGGTGACGCGGGCGTCCTTCTCCTTCTCGAACAGGTCGAAGAATTCGTCGACCTGGGCGAGGATCCCATCGAGCTCGCCCTGGACCGAGCGGAGGTCGAACTGGCGGACGCGCTTGGTGATGTCCTCGAGCTGGCGCCGCATATCCTCGATCGAGGTGCGGGTCATCAGATGATGGAGCGGGTAGCCGGCTTTGACCATCTCGTCGTAGCGGTTCTCCAAGGAGAGGAGCTTATCGGGGATGACGGATTGGATGGTGACGCAGATGTTCGGGGTCTCTAAGAGGGCTTTGGATAGCTGGACGATGACGTCGTTTAAGGCGGGGAGCATCGCTTTGGCTTCCTCGTATTGGGCGGATTCGACGTAGGTCTCGTATTCGACGAACTTGTCGTCGAGGCGGCGGAACACCTGGTCGAAGCTTCCGGCGACGAGGGAGAGGTCGGCCTGCTTCACGTAATAGTCCTGCTTGATCTTGCGGAGGTTCTCCTTGAGCTGGAGGGAGGCCTGGCGGCACTCCTCCTCGGGGCGGACGACCGCGGTGAGATCGGTGTTCAATGCGTTGACCTGCTCCTCGTAATGCTCGAGGGTGGCGCGGGCGGCCGGGAGGGCGTCCTTAAGCGCTTTGTAGTCGCGGTCGGAGACGAGGTCCTTCAGGTGGTTGATGACGGTCTGAGAGGAGGAATCGCTCTTGTCGCGGATCTCCTTGAACCTCCTGTTGAAGGTCATGTGGGTGTTGACGTAGAGCAAGTTGGTGAGCGAGATCATCTCGATGCGCTTGATGTATTGGCTGTCCTGGCCAAAGAGCAAGGCATGGAGGTATTCGAAGCGCGAGGAGAGCTCGCGGACCTGCCTCTTGTATCGCATATGCGCGAAAATGGTGAAATAAAGGAGGATGGCGATGCCGATCAATACGACGGCCCCGACCACGACGAGGGCGATGATGCCCGGCAGTTCAATGAAAGTAGGTAATCTCATGCCTATAATCATACTCCTACACGCACATACCCGCGAGTGGTGAAACGAAAAAATTTCGCATGATCGCGGCTGGAAAAGGGCCCGATTCACCTATAGGTGGCCGATTTGGGCCGAAACCCTGTTTTTTCGGTCGAAAACGGTCTTCTTTTTGTTGAAACGGGGCAATCGCATGTGTATACTTTTCCTCGCGTGAAGAAGCAGCATGCCTCTACGCTTCCGCC
>JAILKX010000059.1 GCA_024693415.1 Bacilli bacterium | reverse complement strand
GGGTCAAGACTTGGATCGAGCCAAGGGAATCGCCGCCGAGCTCATAGAAGTCATCATGGATGCCGATCTTCTCGACTTTGAGGACGATGGCCATCGCTTTGCAGATCTTCTCTTCGGTTTCGTTGGTTGGCGCGACGTAGTCGGTCTTGAAGTCGGAGGCGTCGGGCTTCGGGAGGGCCTTGCGGTCCAATTTGCCATTGGCCTTAAGCGGGGCCTTATCGATTTTGATGAAGAAGGCCGGGATCATGTAGTAAGGGAGGCGCTTCATGAGCTCCTGGCGGACCTGATTGGGGTCGAAGGAGACCTCTTGGGTGTAGTAGGCGCAGAGATAGCTCTTATTGGATTCCTCGAATCCGCGGGCGGCGACCCAGTCGACGCCGAGGACGTTCTTGACGGCGGCTTCGATCTCGGCCGGCTCGATGCGGTTGCCATTGATCTTGATCATGTCGCCCGAGCGGCCAAGCAACACATAGTTCCCATTTTCGTCTTTCCTGGCCAAGTCGCCGGTATGGTAGATGCCGTTGACGAAGGCCTTCGCCGATTCCTCGGGGAGGTTCATATAGCCGCGGACGTAGGGGTTTTCAAAGCAAAGCTCGCCCGTTTCTCCTTCGGGGACTTCCTTGCCATCTTCGCCGATGAGGGTGATCTTGGTATCGACCTCGGGCTTGCCGATCGGGCAGGTCTCGTAGGAACGGTCGATCTGGAAGACGCCGACGGCGAATCCCGATTCGGAGCAGGCGTAGATGTTGATGAGGGTGAGGTTCTTGTTATAGACGTTGTTCGCCGGCTCAGAGCCGACGAAGAGCATGCGAAGGAAGGGACCCGTGGTGTTGCCGAGCATCCTCACATATGACGGGGTGAGGAAGGTGACGGAGATGCGCTTCTCAAGGAAGAACATCTTGAGGGCCATCGGATTCTTGATCGTCGCATAGGAGACGACGAAGGTCTTGCCATTATGGATGGAGAGGGCCTTGAGGATGACGATGACCGAGGCCACGAAGTTCATCGGGGCAAGCAAAGCGAGGCGGTCTTTGCCCGTGAAGGGGGTCTCGCCGTTGATGCGGATGGATTCGATGGCGCGCTCCAAGTTGCCATATTCATGGAGGACGCCTTTCGGGTTGCCGGTCGTGCCTGAGGTATAGATCGCGTAGGCCGCGTCATGGAGGTCGGGCTTCTCGAATCCGGCAAGCGGCTCGCATTTCATGATCTCCTCCCAGTTGGCGGCGGAGATCTCAAGCTTGCAGCCGCAGTCTTTGCGGATATAGGCGATGCGCTCAGGGGCGTAGGTGTCTTCGACGAGGGCCCAGGCCGCGCCTGCTTTCCAGATGCCGATCATCGCGATGACGGGCAAGACGCCGCGGGGGAGGTCAATGAGAACGAAGTCCTCTTTGCCGATGCCCTGTTTCTTCAAATAGCCATAAAGGCGGCCGGACATGTCGTCTAATTGGGCGTAGGTGATGCCTTTGCCATGGGACTCGTCGAAAAGGATGGCGTTGTTCGGCGTTTCCGCGGTAAAGGACGCTAATTGCTCGAGGATATACATATTGAAATCCTCCTTTTAGTTTTCGATGGTGAAGATTTCGTTGAAACCGGTCATCGTGAAGATGTCCATGACGTCCTGGATGACGTGGCGGAGGACCATCTTGCCTTCGTCGGCCATCGCCTTATAGGCAATTAAGAGGACGCGAAGTCCAGCCGAGGAGACATAGTCGACCTTGGCGAGGTCGATGATGAGCGAATCGATGCCGTCGAGGGATTCGTTGAGAACTTTGTTGAGTTCGGGGGCGGTGGTGGTGTTGAGCGATCCGTCTAGCTCTATCAAAAGCTCGGATCCGGTTTGTTTTTTGGTGATCGTCATAATGGGTTCCTTTTCGGTTAATTATAAAACTAAAATTTTCGATTGCATTACTTTAGTAATCAGGAAACGGCATTTCGCGCATTTGTGGAGTTAACTTGGGCCATGACGATTCTATTTGTCCGCTCTTGTATGGTAAACTTTCGCCATGAA
>JAILKX010000068.1 GCA_024693415.1 Bacilli bacterium | reverse complement strand
TGCCCTTCCTTTTTCCGCTTGAGGAAGCGCTGCTTATTGCATCAGAGCCCGGAGTCGTATTCGGCGTAGGGCTCGATCATGATCTCGAGGTTGCCGTTCTTGACGCGGAGCTCGTCGATGAATTCCTTCTCTTCGGAGGGGTTCTTCATCTTGATGCGGTAGTTGAGTTTGAAGAGGCTTCCCATGTTGGTGGTCTTGACCTTGATGAGGTAGTGCTGGGAAGTGAAGTTCTTGAAGCTCTCCTCGAGGGCTTCGGTGTAGTTCAGGTCCTCGGGGACGGTGATGCGGAGGAGCTTGATCTCGTTGCCGACCTTGTGCTCGAAGATCGGAAGCATGGAGATGAGGACATAGAGGATGCCGGCTCCGATGCCGAAGATCGCGGCGTAGGCGACGTATCCGGCGCCGCAGGCGAGGCCGATGCCCATCGCGATGAGGACGCCGATGATCTCCTCGGAGTTGCCCTGGGCGGAACGGAACCTGACGAGGGCGAACGCGCCGGCGACGGAGACCGCGGCGGCGGTGGAGATGGCGCCATCGCTAGTGAGGGCCGTGATGAGGCCGACGACGGCGGGGATGAGCGAGGTCACGATGAAGAATCGCGGCGAGGAACGCATCCTGAGGCTCATGATGAAGCTGGTAGCGAGTCCGGTGGCGATGGCTACCGCCAACATCAAGAACATTTGCCCGACGGTGGCGGGACTTGAGTAGATTGAATCAAACATGTTGTGCGCTCCTTTCTGCGCTTTGGCGCTTATGCGCGAGTAGTTTGTTGAGCTCTGTTTTGTAGGCGTTGCCCACTTTGGAGAAGCTGACTTGGAAGATCCTGAGCTCGGTTAGGGCTTCGTGCAGCCAGATCGGATAGGGGTTCATTGCCTTGATCTCCATCAGCACTGAACCTTCAGGAAGGAGCGGAATCCCTTCCATCGAGGTGTGGAGGTTGAGCTCGGTCGCTCTGTATCGTATCCCCTTGTCGAAGGTGATGCGGAGGTGCGAGTCTTCCTTATTGAAGTAAGCGTTTCGCTCATAGATGATGAGGAAGCGCGGCTTCAGCGATTTGTAGAGGTTGCGGAAGTAGGTGATCTCCCGCTGGATCTGACCGTCCTGCAATAGGCCGCATCCGCCGGCCATGAAGAGGTTCGCCTGATCCTCGGTGATGCCGATGCGCCGCTTGTAGACGATGCCCTGCGCCTTCCTCTTGAGCTCAAGGTAGCATTTGCCGCCAGGCTTCGATAGCCCATAGGAGCGGAGCCTGATCTTCTCCTTGAACGCCGGCTTCTCGATGGAGCGGCGGATCAATAGATCGGTGTTGGTGTCGTAATAGATGGACGCGATCGACGTGGTGCCGTATTCGTCGAGGAACATATGCCCCTCGATCCGCTTCAAAAAGGCGGCGTATTGCTCTGCGGTCATGCAGTATTTGATCTCCTTGCGGAGCATGACGTAATTGACTGCCATGGTGATTTGCCTCCTTCTTGAAACGTGTGGTGGTGGTTTTTATAGTCTTGCTTCGATGATGAAGCGCCCGTCTTGCCCTTTGGCGTGGATCCTGCCGCCGTGGAGGTCGATGATCTCCTTGGCGATCGATAATCCGATCCCGGATCCTTCGATTTTGCTCGCCCTCACCTCGGCCGAGCGGTAGAAGCGGTCGAATACTTCGTCCATCGGGCCCTCGTGGTCGAGGTTCGCGTCGTTTTCGCAGGAGATGACGACCCTGTCGTCCTCCTTCTTGACGGTGAGCTTCGCCCCGGTGAGGGAGTATTTGTAGGCGTTATCGAGCATGATGGACAATAGCTTCTTGATCCCTTGCTCGTTGCCTTTGCACTGGATCCCCGGCTCGATGCTCTCCTCGAGGTTCAGGTCCTTGGCCGCATAGGCCTCGCGGAAGGATTCCGCGGCTTCTTTGGCGACCGTCTCGAGGTCGAACGGCACGAATTCGAGGGCGTCGGATTCGTCGAGCTTGGCCAGGGCGTTCAGGTTCTGGATCATTTCGCCCATCCTCGCGACTTGCCGTGCGATCGCCCCTGTCGATTCGGTGGGCCCGCGCTCGATTTCGTCGATCTCATTGTTCGCGGAGATGATCGCAAGCGGGGTCTTGAGCTCGTGGGAGGCGTTGGAGATGAATCTCTTCTGCTTCCTCTGGCTCTCCTCCAAGGGCCTAAGCATCCACTTGGCGAGGGCTGGCATCGCTAGCCCCGCCACCAGGAGCCCGCCTCCGAATACGCCGAGCGAGGTGTAGAGGAGGGTCCAGGCCGGGAAGGTTTGGCGCGACATATCGACGAAGGCGCCGATACTGCCATCGCTAGAGATGCGGTAGCGGTAATCGCCATAGAATCCGACCGCGCTCATCTTGTAGACCGCGGCGCCGATCTCTTTGGCCTGCTCTTCGTTGACCGCGGCGATGTGGCCGAGGTCGACGCTCGAGACGCTGCCGTTAGGGTTGTACCGCACGATGAAGAAGCGGGTGTCGTCGTCGGCGAACCGCGGCTCGGGCTCGCCATTATTGGAGCCCGGCCCGCCATCGGCCCCCGGCCCATAATGGACGATGAGGATCGAAGCGGACGCGTCGGTTGAGGTCTCGCTGGAGGTCTCGGTTGAGGTCCCCGACTGGATGCCCTGGTCGAATTTGCCGTTTCGCTCGATGAGGAGCGCGGTCAATTGGTCGCCGTTATTGGAGATGATGGCCCAGGTCACGATGTTGCAGACCGCGAGGATGATCCCGAGGAACCCGAAGATCGCGGTAAGAGCCAGCACGATGAATTTGTTTCTGAATTTCTTGATCATTGGCGTTCCCCCAGTTTATATCCGACGCCCCTGACCGAGATGATGGTCTGGTCGGCGCCGATCTGATCGAGCTTCTTGCGGAGGGAGGAGAGGAACGCCCAGACCACGTTGATCTCGGCGTCGGAATCGTAATCCCAGACGTTCTCCATAAGCCGCTCGGTGGAAAGCAATACGTTCTTGTTGCGGATCAGGCACTCCATCAGGCGATATTCCTTGTTGGTGAGCCTCACGCTTGCGGTAGGCGTCCTCAGCTCGAAGGTATCGAAGTCCAAGGTGACGTTGCCGATCTTATAGGCTTCGCTCACTTCGCCCTTGCGGCGAAGAAGCGCCCTCACGCGGGCCAATAGCTCCTTGATCTGGAAGGGCTTGGTCAGGTAATCGTCGGCCCCGGCATCGAGTCCAGCCACCTTATCGTCGATCTCGCCTTTGGCGGTGAGCAGGAGGATCGGGCAGCCGATGTCATGCTCTCTGAGCTTTGCGACGAGCCCGATGCCGTCGAGTCGCGGCATCATGATGTCGGAGATGATGAGGTTGTATTCGGATTCGGTCGCCATCGCTAGGCCGGTGAGGCCGTCATAGGCGCAGTCGACGTCGTATTTCGAATAGGTCAATACGCGCTTTATCGCCGAAGCGAGTTCGCGTTCGTCTTCCACAAGTAGTATTTTCATGCGCAATCCCTCCTTATGATTCGTGAGTAGTCTACAGGGCTTACTTAATTTTTAATTAAAGATGGCTGAAATTTTTTATCGATTGTTTATGACACCTTTATCCCCTGTGTCCATATTCTATATAACCCGCCCCCAAACCCCAATTCTTTTAGCGACTTAATCATTGCCTTGGCCCCGCCCGAGCTATATCGAATAGCTGTCGGGGCGGGTAGCCCCTACGGGCAATCCGCCTATAAATCATTATTTATACATAGGGGCCTGATTTTATCGTTTCGCGGACATGGAAAAGCCCTAGGAGCCACAGGGGGGCTCGCTAGGGCCGATTTCATATGCCTAGGGACTTACCTCCCTGCGGAGGCTTTCGCTTCGCCTAGGGGCATTCTGGGAAATGTTTCAGTCGGAGTAGTCCTGGTCGAGGATCGGGTAGAAGGAATATTCGGGGAAGGCGTCCTTCATCTCGGCGCAGATCTTGGAGGCGTTTTCCTCCATGTGCTCTTCGGCGAAGTCGAAGATCAGGTCATAGGTGACGATCTTGCGGACGTTATCGACGTAGAAGCCATGCATCTGGAGGAGGGTGGGGTACCCGTTCAACACCTCGCGGAGCTTGGTCTTGATGAGCTTCGCTTCCGGCGAGGAATCGTTGGAGGCGTAGATCCCGATGGTCGATACCACCCCGCAGGCGAGGTAGATCTCGCTTTCGATGATGCGGCACAGCCCATGGATCTCCTTGGCCTCCATTTCGTCGTCCACCTCGATGTGGAGGCTGCCGATTGTCTTGGTGGGGCCGTAGTTATTTAAGATCACGTCATAGACCCCCTTGACCTCTTTGTGGGCGAGGCAGATCTGCTTGATCTTGGTCGACAGTCCCTCTTCGGCGCGGTCGCCGATGATCGAGGATACCGATTCGCGGAGGACGCCGACGCCGCTTCTGATGATGAAGATGCCGATGATCGCGCCGATATAGCCTTCGATGTAGAAGGAGGCGAACCGGGTGACGAGCGCCCCCACCAGGGTGCCTAAAGAGAGCAGGGCGTCGAACAAAGCGTCGGTCCCAGACGCTTTGAGGGCGTCGGAGGCGACCCGCTTCCCCATCACGCGGAACAAGAGTCCTAGGCCCACCTTGACCGCGATCGCGACCGCGATGATGATGAAGGCGAGGTTATCGAAGACCGATAGCTCGCCGCCCCGATAATAGGCGACCGCGTCGACGATCGATTCGTAGAGGGCCAAGGCGCCGGCGAAGAGGATCAAGACCCCGATGATCGAGGAGGTGAGGTATTCGATGCGGCCGTGTCCATAGGGGTGCTTCTTGTCGGGCCGCTTGCCGGAGAGCTTGGTCCCGATGATCGTGATGAGCGAGCTTAAGGCGTCGCTTAAGTTGTTCAAGGCGTCGGAGATGATGGAGATGGATCCGGTGAGGAATCCGACAAGCGCCTTGAAGGCGACCAGAAGCACGTTCCCGCCGATGCCGGCGGCACTTGTGAGGATGATCGTTTTCTCGCGCTGCTTCGCGGGATTATTGCTCTTCATTTTCGTCCTCCTTTTTCTGCTCAACCTCCTTGGGCGCGCGGGAGGTTTCGTTATAGACGTTCACGATCGTCGACGTGAGCACGGCGACGACCAGGATCCCATAGATCCCGATGAAGACCGAGATGAGGCGCCCGGCGAAAGTCAACGCCGTGAAGTCGCCGAATCCGATGGTCGTGACGACGGCAAAGCAATACCAAAGCGCATCGCCATAGGTCGGGATGCTTTCCTCGAGGTAGAGCAAGGCGACGCTCGCCCCGGCGATCACAAGCATCATCCCCATCAGCACCTCGAAGACGTGGGTCTTGATCATGACGCGGATGATGGCTTTGCCATCGAATCCGCTCACGACCGAAAGCATGACGTGGGCGAATCCCTCGACGATGATGACGAATCCGGCGAACGAGAAGAGGTTCTTCGGGGATTCGCGGTTCAATAGGCAGAATAGGAAGGTCAAGCCGAAGGCGATGCCCGTCAGGGTATAGCTGATCCAGCCGAACCTCGTCTTACCGCGGAAGATAAGATTAAGGATTACGCGCGCGCACTTGATGAACATGTAGACGATCATGACGATCGCCCCTTGGGTGGCGATGATCGAGGCGACTTCCTGTTCGGTCGCGTCATTGGGGATCGATAGCCCGGCGAAGAGGAGGATGACGAGCAATAATGCGTAGGCGCCTAGGAAGCAGGCGGCCTCGATCCTTCCCCGCTTCGTTGGGCGGAGCAATAAGACGTTCGTCTCAAGGATGAGCGAAAGGACGATCGGGATGAGGACCAAAAGCAACGCGACGATCCCGTAAGGGTCGATCGAAGTGACGACAAGAATGCCAAATCCCGCGATCGCGATCAATATGCCGATCACCGCGTTCATGTAGTGGATGATCTTGTTCCGTCTTTCGAGTTTAACCGGTTTCTTTCCCATAACGCGTTTATTATGCTCCATCGCCTTAATCAAGACAAAGCCTTTGCGCAGCAATCCATTGCCTTTCCCCGTGGGGTGGGCGGTGGGCTGGCCCAACGGGGCGATGAGGCAGACCAAATGAAAACGGCACGGCGATGAAGCCGTGCCGTGTTTCAAGGCGTTAACCGGTTGAATGGTTTTTCGATCGAAGCCTTTTTGTTGCTGATTAGGACTCAGCAACACAGAAGAAGGACAACGAAGCTGCGACAGTGTCCATCCTGGCGCTGTTCACGATGTTCGGGTCACTTCCCTCAAACCATGCAACGCAATTGATGGTCACGTTACCGCCGCCTTTGGTCAATTCGCACAAATAGTTATTGCCTGCAGAAGCAGTCGGAGCGACATAAGAACCGCCCTCGGCAACGCGATAGGTACTGCCTTTTCCACTATACCACACATTGAGCTTATCGTTTTCCGAATAATTCGAGACAACGCTAGTGGAAGAAACATAATGGATATCGTTGACATCAGTTTGTGCAGGGGCCCAAATCAGATTGCGAGAAGTTCCATTATGGAATGCGAGTCGGAAGCCTTTAATGGTTTCCAGGGTCGCGTCGTCGCCCGTAGTGGTGGCTGCGGATCTATCAACGTTGAAATAAACATGGCGATCGGTCTCATCGGCGCCGAAATCATAGCTAAAAGTCATGTTCCAGCTAACTGCATAATACCAATACTTTGAATCGATTAGGGTGGTCTTGTACATCCAGTCTGCGTCAAGTTTATAAGTATTATCAATCGCGATAATAATAGTATTGCTAGACGCTGCGTCGCTGGATAAGGTGAGGCCATAGGTGCTAGTCAATAGGGCAGGGGTGATATCCGTGGCTGCAGTTCCGTTGCCTGCGACGGTCAAATCCCAATTTGCTCCGTCATAGGTAAAAG
>JAILKX010000057.1 GCA_024693415.1 Bacilli bacterium | reverse complement strand
GGGTGAGGTGCGATACAATTGCCATTAGCCAATAGATCCATGAGTAGGATAGGCGCGTCAAGTGATGGCGGATGGGAGGTCGCCGCCATACGAAGGGGTATATATCTTCATATATCCCGCGATGCCTAGCCGCAGCCGCGTGGGACAATCCTCTTGGCATGGCCTCCCCATAGGAGAGAAAAGCATGGGGAACTTCATGATTCGGCGCATCGTCTATGACGGGATGCTCGCCGCGATTTACGTCGTGTTATCGACATTAGGGATACATTTCGGCAATGTCCTTACCGTCACTTTCGCCTCGCTTCCGACGACTTTGGCGGCCCTTATCTTCGGGCCGACGGATGCGTTCTTAATCGGGCTATTAGGCGAATTCCTCGCCCAGTACATGAAATACGGGATCACCTTGACCACGCCTATATGGATCCTGCCGCCGGCGATCAGGGGATTGCTCATCGGGCTAGTGGCCCTGCTCTTCAAGAAGAAGGGCAAGGACATGATGGACAATAAGTTCGGCGCATTGGGCATTCTGATGGGCGTTGCCATCGTCACGAGCCTTGTGAACACGCTTGCGATGTTCGTCGATGCGACGGTGTACCAGTACTCCTTCGTCTTCGCGGCCTGGAGCACCTTGACGAGGTTTGGGACTTCCCTTCTTACGGCGGTGCTCGTGTGGCTGGTGTGCATACCGCTTTACGGGGCGATCAAGAAGATACTGCCGAAGCAATTCAAGGAGCAGAAACCATGAGATTCGCGAGCTGGAACGTCAACGGCATCAGGGCCGTGCTCAAGAAGGATTTCGACAAATCCTTTGAAGCCCTGGATGCCGACATCATCGGGCTGCAGGAGTCCAAATGGAGCGAGGATAGCCACGACGCATTCCCCTTCATGCCGGAGGGGTACCATACCTACTGGACCGTATCGAAGCTCCGGAAGGGCTATTCTGGGGTCACGGTGTTCGCTAGAATTGAGCCGCTTTCCGTCCATTATGGCCTCCTTGGCGGCAAATACGACGACGAGGGGCGCGTCATCACCCTCGAATACGATAGCTTCTACTTCGTCTGCGCCTATGTGCCAAATGCCGGGGACGGCTTGAAGCGCCTCGACTTCCGCATGGGGTTCGAGGAGGATCTGAAGGCCTACTTCAGATCCCTGAATAAGCCGATCGTCTATTGCGGCGACCTAAACGTCGCGCATCGCCCGATCGACTTAAAGAACCCCGAGAGCAACACCCATAACCCGGGCTACACCCCCGAGGAGCGCGAGAAGATGACCCTGCTCCTAAAAGAGGGCTACGTCGATACCTTCCGCCTCCTCTATCCCGACCAAGTCAAATACTCCTGGTGGAGCTACCGCTTCCACGCGAGGGAAAATAACGCCGGCTGGCGCATCGACTACTTCCTCGTCTCAGAGGCCATCAAAAACAAGGTCAAGGAAGCCACGATCGAAAACGATGTCTACGGGTCGGACCACTGCCCTGTCACCCTAGAAATCGAGCTATAAAAAATGACGCCACACAGGCGTCATTTTATTTTGCTATATATTTTCTTACTTCTTCAAAGCAAGCCCGTCTTTAAAGGCGTTCCCGACCTTCTCGCCGACCACTAGATATGCGTTGTTGCACGGGTCGAAGCAGATGGGGCGAAGCTTCGAGGGATCGATCTTGCCGTCGGTAAGCACGCTTTCGTCGGCCGAGACGTTCAGGATCTCCCCGCGCATGATGCACGAAGACTTATCGTACTCGATGAGCCTGCATTCGAGCGTCATCGGGAGCTCATCGATGATGGGCGCCCCATAGCTGCCTTTTGATACGTGCCACCCGGCCTTCAAAATCTTATCCGGCTCGGCGTTCCCCGAGACAATCCCAACGTAATCGCAGGAAGCGACCTCTGAGGCCACCCCCATCGACACGCTGAAAAGACCGGTCGCCAGAATATCGAGAACCGTCTTATGGTTCGCCGACAAGCAGATCGAGACCTCATTTTCCTCCGAGATCCCTCCCCACGCCGCATTCATGGCATTGGCCTTGCCGCTAAGATCAAACGCCGCCAAGATGAACACCGGCTGGGGGTAGGTGTATGGGCGGGCGCCGAAATCCTTTCTCATGGATAATTTCCTCCTATCGGAGGCAATTATAACGCGTCTACGCCGCATTGGAACCATGAAGAGGATTTCTTGTTCGAGCGCGCCAAAGTGTGCGTTGTGGCGCGCGCGAAATCGAGTTAAACTATCTTGGATATGATACTTACGACCGCTTTCTTCCTCCTCGCCTGCGGCAGCGCCTTGTGGCTCTACCTAGGGCTAGGGCTTTACGCCGACTGGTGGTGGTTCTTCGTGCCGATCCTTGCCGCCTTCGGCTTCTTCTGGGGCTGCTTCCTGATCCATATCGTCTTCCTCTTCCTCTCCTCGTTCCTCATCGACGAGCATAAGGAGCGGACCAAGATCAACCGCTTCGCCTCCTGGCTGATCCATGACACCTGCTTCATACTCCTCGCCTTCCTCCGCATCAAGGTCTCGATGAAGGGGTTCGATAAGCTCCCGAAGGGCAAACCCTTCGTCTTGGTGTCCAACCACCTATCGATGTTCGACCAGATCGCGATGTTAGGACGCTTAAGGACCACCAACATCATCTGCATCTCCAAGCCCGACAACTTCCGCATCCCGATCGCCGGCAAATGGATCCAATTGGCCGGCTACATCGCGATCGACCGCGAATCGATGCAGCATGGCGTCGACGCGATCGAAAAGGCCAAGGAATACCTCCGTCAGGGCACCTCGATCTACGTCTGCCCCGAGGGGACGCGCGCCAAAGACCATCAGCTGCAGCCCTTCCATAACGGGACCTTCCGCCTCGCCTGCGACGAGGGATACGACCTCGCGGTGTGCGCGATCCGCGGCACCTGGCGCATCAAGGAGGGGATCATGCTTTTCGCCCATAACGTCTACTACGAGCTATTAGACGTCTATAAGGGCGAAGCGATCAAAGGCCAGCCCACTGACCTCATCGCGCTTCAAAGCCATGACGCCATCGCCGAATACCTCGCCGGATGGCTCATATAAACAAAGGACAAACAACCATGAATTACCTTCTCTTCAACCCCAATAGCGACTCCGGCGCCGGCAAATCTAACGCCGAAGCCAAAGCCAAAGAGCTCGAGGCCAGATTCCCCGAGCTAAGCCTAAAAGACCTCACCGAGTGCGACAAATCCTTCTTCGAGGCCCTCAAGGAGGACGATGTCGCGATCGTCTCGGGGGGCGATGGCACCCTGAACCACCTGATCAACGACCTCGGCGGCAAAGCGCCTAAGGCAAAGCTATACCTCTTGCCCGCCGGGACCGGGAACGACTTCCTCAATGACGTCAAAGACGCCGAAGAGGATGGCCTAGTGCCCCTCAACCAGTTCATCGACCGCCTCCCCTACGTCGAAGCCCGCGACAAGAGGATGTACTTCATCAACGGGGTCGGGTTCGGGATCGACGGCGAATGCTGCAAGGTCGCCGAGGCCAAGCTCAAAAAAGGCGCCAAGAAGATCGATTACACCTCGATCACCATCAAGCTGATCCTCTTCACCTTCAAGCGCCCCAACGCGACCATAAGGCTAGACGATGGCGAGCCGATGCGCTTCAAGAAGGTCTGCATCGCCCCGGCCATGAAGGGCCGCTTCTACGGCGGCGGGATGAACGTCGCCCCGAGCCAGGACCGCAAGGACGGCTACCTCTCCTCCCTCGTCTTCCACGGCGGCACCCGCCTTGGCACCCTCATCCGCTTCACCAAGATCTTCACCGGCGAGCACATCAAGTTCACCAAATACGTGACCCTTGCCAAAGCGAAGAAGGTCGAGGTCGAATTCGACCGCCCCTGCACGGTCCAGGTCGATGGCGAGACCATCTACGACGTCACCAAATACGTCGCCTACGCCGAATAATCGTCGAAGCGCGACGCGATGTAATTGAGGTCGGCCAATAGGTCGGCCCACCGGAACACGATCCTTCTCGACGAAGGGTCGTTTTCCTTGCCCGCGGGGACGTAGGGGGCAAAGGCGAGCGGCCCGACGGTCGGCGTGAAGTTCTGCGACCACTTCCTGTGATGGAGGTAGGTCGAGATCTGGTTGCGCGTCGCGTAGACCCCATCGTAAGGGTCGCCGCAATAATAGGCGGAGCTCGCCACCCC
>JAILKX010000032.1 GCA_024693415.1 Bacilli bacterium | reverse complement strand
AAGCGTGCATACCCTTCGTATGCTGGAGCTCCGCTTGGCTGCGTTTCTCAACCTCTTCTATGACCTTTTCGTAATCTTCTTGGGCACCCATAAACAGTCAACGGGAAAGTATTTACTTTCAAATCGCCGAAAAGTCAACGGGAAATGGCTCAGATGAGTTCAGTTTTCCACTGCTGGATCAGGGCGTCCAAAGAGAAGGCGGCGTTGGCGGCGCTTGTGGAGGGGCAGCAAACCACGGGGATGTCCCTAGGATTCTTCTGGTATTTCAGGAAGCAGTCATAGCTCTTCTTGCCGTTGCAGATGATCTTCCTGATTTTGCATTTGGAGATGATGGATTCCAGATCGGCGGGCACGACGTTTTTGATGGAGGCGTCGCTTGAGCCGACGATCTCGCAGGACTCTATGGAATCGTATAAAGCCAGTTTGTGCTTGTGGCAGAACTCGGTCTTCTCCTCAATCATCGAAGGCACGGGGTCCCCATATACCGCGGGAAGCAATTTCCAGAACCTGTTCTGCGGGTGGCCATAGAAAAATTTCTGGGCCCTTGAGGCAATGGAAGGGAATGAGCCGAGGATCAGAATTTCCGAATCCGCTTGATACAGGGGTGGAAATTCATGGTCATGGAGTTCGTATTTCATTAACGCAGCGACCTCGTGAGAAGCCAATCGAAGGTCTTGAAAAGATCGTCTTTGCTGTTGGTGCGGGTCGCGATTTGGTTGCGGACCGCCTTGTGGCCTGGGAACCCGGCGAAGAAATGGGGAATGAGCCCGCGGAGCTCCCTGATCGCGGTCTCTTCGCCGTGCAAGGCGATGAGCATCTCGCTGAATTGTTTGGCCCATTCAACCTGCTGGAGCAATGTCGGATCATCGAGGATCTCGCCCGAAAGGAGCAGGGCGTTGATCTGGGTGACAAGATATGGGTGGCCTAGCCCGCCGCGGGCGACCATCACGAGATCCGCATGGGTGATATCCACCGCTTTCTTAGCGTCTTGGGCGGTGAAAATATCCCCAGAAACGATAAGGGGTACGCTCAATTGCTCTTTCAGGCCTCTGATCGCCTCGTAGTCGGCGGCCCCTGCATAGCCTTGCGCTTTGGTGCGGCAATGGATGGAAATCGCTGCCACCCCTGCTCTTTCTAAGCGCTTGGCGACCTCAAATACATTGATGGATTCCTCATCCCACCCGAGCCTGATCTTCGCGGTCACCGGCTTATGCGAAGCCGCGACGATGCGCTTCATATACTCTTCTAATTCCTCGGGCTTCTTGAGCCAGCTCGAGCCGGCGCCGGTTTTGGTTACCTTATAGACGGGGCACCCTAGATTCACGTCGAGGATCTCATAATCGGCTTCCTTCTCGATGATCGCGATGGCCTTTTCGGCGGTCGCGGCATCGAACCCGAAGATCTGTAGCCCCACGGGATGGTCCATTTCGGAGGTCCCGAGGTAGTCATAGGTCCTTTTGTTCCCGAAGGCGATCCCGCAGTCGCTGATCATCTCGGAATAGGAAAGGCCGACCCCAAAGGGCTTCATGAATTCGCGGTATGCGACGGTGGTCACCCCGGCCATTGGCCCGAGCACCACTTTGCCTTTGATTTCGACGTCTCCGATTTTCATGCCAACATTTATACGATATCGGAGCCGCAATTCCAAACAGAAAACTTCTAATCTATGCTGTTTCGGCAAGGTCGATGTCGATGTAATCGAAATTGGTGGAGGAACGTCTCGTGGTGATTTCGATCGAATTAGCCCCTTGCTTAAGCGGAACCCACGCCGCAGGGATATTGCCCCAGTCGTGGAACGGGTCATTGGTGGTCGGACGCGGGTTGATCGCGCCGCGGATATCGATTTCTTGGCCGTTGACCTTAAGGATGAACATTTCGCCCAAGGCGCGCCTATTCTTTTGCTTGGCGACGCCAAAGCGGACCAAGCCTTCCAAATTATCGGACGAGCAATTGTAGCTGAATGCAATCTTCACGCCTTTGTTGCCGTCGAGGCCGCCGAGGTATCCGTTCTTGGATGCGTTGTTTCCGGTGTGCTGGCGGGCGTTTCCGGTGATGGTAGCTTCTTCGGCTTCTAGCCTCACCGTGTTGATCAGGTCATCATTCCTTTCTTCGATGGGCTTATGGAAATTGACGGGCGAGCCGTCGCCGAATTCGGAATTCACGAAGGTCAAGCGATCCGCGAGCCAGTCTTTCAGGAAGTCGGATTCGTCTTGGTGGGTCTCGCAGTTCACCACTTCGGAGCGGAGTTCCGCCCTGGTGCCCATATAGTTCCCGCCCAGGTGGTTCCACTTCTGGAAGTTATGGTTATACTGCTCGCTATAGGCCGCGTCTGCGGCGTCAATATAGTCGAATAAGTAATCCACGTACCCCGCGGATACGAATTTCGACCACCTTTGCTTCACGAGGTCCACGAACCAGCTGTCTTGGCTAAGCAATGCGAGCCAGGGGTTGCCCTGCGTGCCCGCAAAGTTGCCCTGAGCGTCCTCGCAGGTGCCGTTTTTGACGCCGAATCCGGAATCGAAGTCCCAAGGCGCCTCAAATCGCAGCAGGTGGTCGGCCTTCTCGGCGAAATCGACATCCAAATAGAAGCTCGACCAGCCGATGTCGGCGTCGCAGGCGATCTCATGGAGGATATACATATCGACCAAGGAAGGGAGGTCGATGATGCTAGAGATATGGGATTTGGCGTCGGTGGCGCTTACGCGATTCAGGGTTTGATAGTCCTCGCTGAAGCTATAGTAGGTGCCGCGCCTTGCCTCGTAGCAGATCTTATAGACGTTCTGGAGATAATTCTTGATGAAGTTCAGCTGGTTGTCCGAGGTGATGTCGCTTTTGACGGTGTATCCGTTTTGCCAGGATCTGCCGGAATAATTGATCGTGAAGGTCGGGTCGCCCCCCTGCTCGACGGGCGGCTCTTCGCTCGCATAGCCATCGAATTCGAAGAAGTAGCCGATGTCCGTGCCTTGATAATCCGCTTCAGGTTCCGAGATGTTGATCCTCTTCTTGTTGACCTGCTGCTGCTCGGCGAGGAGATAGACGCCCCAATAGGACTGATTGATGTAGACCTCAACCGGCAGGCAGTCGGAAGAATAATACCCGTCCTCGCCCAAAAGCGTCTTTCCGAGCAGGAACGACAGGGCGTTCCGGTGGAGCGAGGAATCCTTGACGTCGGCCAATAGGACCCAGCTCTTGAGCTTCGACCCGCCGTTAAGGCCGAACATCCCCTGCTTCTCGGGGAATTTGAAGCGCAAGGGCTTCTTGTCGTAGTTCGCGGTGTAATTCCCGCGCACCTTGACGCCCGAGGGGACCTTCTCGGCGCAATAGTCCGGGTTCGCGGGGTCGACGAGGGTCACTTCGCAGTCGGTGTAATCCCATTTGTTCATGCGGTCTGGAACCCGAACGAAATCGAACGACCCGGTTGGGTTATCGATATAAATCGATGGCATGGGTCGCATGGATTCCGGATTTGGGTATCCTTCCGGAAGCTCGTATCCGGGCGAAGACGAGACTTCGCTGACGCTAGAGGAAGAGATCGGTTCTTCATAGGAGGAGACGCTGATCGGCCCCTCTTCAGAAGAGGAGGCAATCGGTTCCGCTTCGGAGGATGAAGGGGTCGGTTCCGCGCTTTGCGAAACGGTTGGCTCCGTCGTTTGCGAAGCGGAGGACCCAGCCTCCGATTCCGAGCTCAAAGGTTGTTGTCCCCCGCATGAGCAAAGGAGGGTCATCGAGGCAAAAGCCAGCAGTGCGTTGGTGTTTTTCATATCGTAAAAATTGTAAACCTTTTCACGCACAGGCTCCTGTCAATGTACGCGCGATAAATGCAATTTTATGATTGCAAAACATTTTTCATGCGCTTGAATTATGCGTATCCTTTTACGGGACCCCAAAATGCTGACGATTCTAAAGAAACTAAGAAAACGCGACTGGGTCGTGATGGCGATCATCATCGGCCTCACGATCATGCAGGTCTGGTTCACCATGATGATGGTGGACCGCATGGCTGATCTCATTCAGTCCATCACTTTCATTTCCTATAACCACGACCCGTCCCAGCTCCCCGACGAGATGCAGGCCGCATTCAACATGTACGGCTCTTGGGAGGCCATGGATGCCGCAATGCAAGCCGCAGCGGCCCAAGGCGCAATTGAGCAATCCGTCGCCGACACGGTCCACTCCATCGCCACTGCAAACGCCTCCGACGTCTGGTACGCCGGCGGACTTATGCTAGGCGTGGCCGCGCTATCCTCTTTGACCCAGGTCTTGGTCGGCATCTGCGCCGCCTTCATCGCGAGCAACCTCGCCACGAACCTCCGCCGCGCGGTCAACGGCAAAGTCTCCTCCTTCTCGCTCGCCGAGATCAACCGCTTCTCCACCGCTTCATTGATCACTCGCTCGGGCAACGACATCGAGCAGGTGCAGTTCTCCTTCTTATTGGTCATGCGCATGGTATTCGCGGCGCCCGTGACCGCGATTTGGGCCATCTGCAAGGTCCAAGCCACCTCGCTTGAGCTCACCGCGATCATCGCGGCGGCCGTCGTCGCCCTGATCGTCGTGGTCATCACGCTCATGACATTGGCCATCCCCAAATTCAAGATCTCCCAGAAGCTCGTCGATAGGCTGAACGGCGTCACCCGCGAGAACATCAACGGCATCCGCGTCATCCACGCCTATAACGCCGAAGGCTATCAGGAAGGCAAGTTCAAGAAGGCCAACGACGACCTCACCAAGCTGAACCTATTCACCGGCCGCGTCCTCGGATTATTCTCGCCCTTCATGACCATCATCATGGACGGCGTGACGCTCGGCATGTATTGGCTCGGCGGCAGCCTCATCAACGCCAATAAGCTCACCTACGCCACGATGAGCAGCTTCACGATGCTCGCCTCGCAGATCATCATGTCCTTCATGATGCTGCTCATGATGTTCATCATGCTCCCGCGTGCCCTCGTCTCCGCCAAGCGCATCAGCGAGGTCCTCCACACCGAGCCCTCGATCGTCGAATCCAAGAACCCCGTGACCCCGACCGAGAAGGGCACGATCGAATTCGATGACGTCGGATTCGCCTACCCAGACGCCGACACCAAAGTCATCGAACATGTGTCGTTTAAGGCAAAACAAGGGGATACCGTAGCGATTATCGGCTCCACCGGCTGCGGAAAGACCACCCTCATCAACCTGATGGCGAGGCTTTACGACGCGACCGAAGGCACCGTCAAAGTCGACGGGGTCGACGTCAAAGACATCGGCTTCAAGGACTTAAGGAACAGGATCGGCTTCGTCCCCCAGAAAGGCGTCCTTTTCAGCGGCACCGTCAAGAGCAACATCGCCTTCGGCGCCCCAACCGCCACCCAAGAAGACATCGAGAAGGCGGCCCAGATCGCCTGCGCCGATGAATTCATCGAATCGATGGAGGGCAAATACGACGCCCCGATCTCCCAAGGCGGCAAAAACGTTTCCGGCGGCCAGAGGCAGAGGCTTTGCATCGCCCGCGCCGTCGCCACGAAGCCCGAAATATTGATCTTCGACGACTCCTTCAGCGCCCTCGACTTCAAGACCGACCTCAAGGTCAGGCGCAACCTCAAGGAGAGCCAAGAGGATGCCACCAAAGTCATCGTCGCCCAGCGCATCGGCACCATCATGGAAGCCGATTTGATCCTAGTCCTCGAAGAGGGCCAGGTCGTCGGGCAGGGAAAACACAAGGATTTGCTTAGGGATTGCGATGTTTATCGGAGCATTGCATTGTCCCAGCTTTCGAAGGAGGAACTCGGTTTATGAGCCCCGCACCTCACGGCGGACGCCGTCCGCACGAGAAGATCTCTCGTCAGGATATGGGCAAGTCCCTCAAGCAGATCGCCATCAAGGCGAAGCGCTTCTCCGCGCCGATCTTCATCGCGGCCGCCTTCGTATTGGGCACCGTCATCCTCGCCGTCATCGCCCCGCAGTACCTCTCGACGATGACCAACGAAATCACCGACCACGCCGCGACCCAGACCATCGATCTCGATAAGGTGGCTAACCTCGGCTTCATCCTCGCCGCGATCTATGTCTCAAGCGCCATCATGTCCTACGTGGCCGCGTTCCTGCTAACAGGCGTCACCCAGCGCTTCGCCAACATCATGCGCAGGGAGATCGCCGAGAAGATCGACAGGATGCCCCTATCGTATTTCGATTCGCACCAGATCGGCGACATCATGTCGCGCGTCACCAATGACGTCGATTCCGTCGCCCAAGGCCTCGACACCGTCATCTCGATGATCGCGAGGGCCGTGTTCTTATTGATCGGCTCGCTCATCGGCATGTTCGTCACCGCCTGGCAGATGGCATTAACCGCTCTCATCACCATCCCGCTCATCGTGATCTTCTTAGGCGTCAACATGCGCCTAGCCATGCCCCAGTTCATCAAGAGGCAAAGCAAATTAGGCCAGGTCAACGGCATCGTCGAAGAGAAGTATTCCGGCCAATTGATCGTGAATCTATTCAACGCCCAGGAAAGGGAAGACGCCCGCTTCGACGAGGCCAACGTCGATCTAGGCAAGACCATGTTCAAGGCCCAGTTCTTCGGCGGCCTCATGATGCCGATGATGAACTTCATCTCCTACTTCGCCTACGTGTCCGTCCTCGTGGTCGGAGGCGTGTTGATCGCTAATGAGGTCCCGGGCATAAGCTTCGGCACCATCACGGCCTTCACGGTCTACGTAAGGCTCTTCCAGCAGCCCTTAACCGAAGTGGCCCAGGCCCTTAATTCCTTGCAGACCATCTCGGCCGCCGGCAAGCGCGTATTCGACTTCATGGATCAGCCTGACGTCGAAGACGACAGCCGCGTGGAACGCAAATTGCTCGTCAATGGCAATTCCATCAAAGGCGAGGTCGAGTTCCGCCACGTCAATTTCTCCTACGATGAGTCCCGCGAGATCATCCACGACTTCTCCGCCAAGGTGAAGCCTGGCTCCAAAGTCGCGATCGTCGGCCCCACAGGCGCAGGAAAAACCACAATGGTCAACCTCTTGATGCGCTTCTACGAAGTCAATTCGGGCGATATCTTGATCGATGGGGTTTCCATCAAGGATATGCCGCGCTCCGAGATCAGGGATATCTTCGGCATGGTCCTCCAGGATACCTGGGTATTCGAAGGCACGATGAGGGAGAACGTCAATTACAATTCCGAACCCCTATCGACCGAAGATCTTAAGGCGGTCTGCAAGAAAGCGAACCTCTACCACTTCGTCCGCACCTTGCCAGGAAAATTAGACGCCACCATAACCGACGCCAATTCCATCTCCGCAGGCCAGAAGCAGTTAATCACCATCGCAAGGGCCATGGTGAGGAAAGCCCCGATGATGATCCTCGATGAAGCGACCTCCAACGTCGATACCCGCACAGAAGAGTTGATCCAAGAGGCTATGGATGAACTCACAAGCGGCAAGACGAGCTTCGTCATCGCCCATAGGTTATCCACCATCCGCAACGCAGACTTAATCTTGGTCATGAAGGATGGCAACATCATCGAACAGGGCAACCACGAAGAGCTCATGGCCCAGAATGGCTTCTACGCCGGCCTATATAACTCCCAGTTCTCCTTCCAGTGATCCAAAAACGAATCCACCTCCCCCACGGATTCGTTTTTTCTTATCCCCCGGGCGCCGCCATGAGGGGATGAACCCTGCTCATTGTCATCAACTTCCGCGCCCCGAATGGGTGGCCCGCCCTCGACCGGCCACGCCGTGTCCTCTCCGCGATGTAGCGCAAACGAAAAGCACGAACCCCGTGTATGCGAATTCGTGCTCAATATAGGACAAAACGTGGACGGCGATGGGTGCCTCCGGCGGCCTACCCCGACAGCTGCTTGGCAGCTCGGGCAGGACCCAATGGGATTAGACCTCGGACTTCAATCCGCGGGCGAATAAGCCAGCGACGGCATCCATGGGTTTGACGCCTTCGTAGATTGAGGAATAGACGGCGTCGACGATCGGCATTTCCACCTGGTATTCCTCCGATAGCTCTTTGGCGGCGGTGAGGGCGTTGACGCCTTCTACGACCATGCCGATTTCCTTGAGGGTTTCTTCTAGCGATTTGCCTTGGCCTAATAGGCGGCCGGCGTTGTTGTTTCTTGAGTGGCGGCTAGTGGCGGTTACGACGATGTCGCCTACGCCGGACAAACCTGCGAAGGTCTTTGGATCGCAGCCCATGGCGATGCCTAGGCGCGTCATCTCCGCTAAGCCGCGGGTGATGATGGCGGCTTTGGCGTTGTCGCCGAAGCCTAAGCCATCGCCTATGCCTGCGGCAAGGGCGATGATGTTCTTGAGGGCGCCGCAGAGCTCGACCCCCTTGATATCCTTATTTATATATACGCGCATGAAGGATGTGGCGAAAAGGGATTGGACTTTCTTGGCGGCCCCTTCATCTTCGCATGCGCTTACGATGACGGTGGGCAATAGTAGCGACACCTCTTCGGCGTGGGTTGGGCCAGAAAGGGCCACCACCGCTTTATCTAGGCCTAATTCATCGTGGATGATGTCGGACATCGTCATGTGGGTCTTGGCTTCGATGCCTTTGGCGACGGTGATGAAGACCATGTTGTCCTTGATGTAGGGCTTCACGTTTCTTGCGGTCTCCCTGATGTAGGGGGACGGGCTAGCGAATACGACGTATTCCGCGCCTAGTAGGGCTTCGTCTAAGCGCCAGGAGAAACGGATCTTTGGATCGATTTTGGCGTTCGGCAGATGGGGGTGGACGCGGGTCTTGTCGTAGCGTTCCGCCTCCTCCTGAAACCGCGAATATAATGTCACGTCCTCGCTCTTTGACGCGAGGAGGTTGGCGAGGGCGGTGCCCCAGGTGCCTGATCCTAGAATCGTTACTTTGCTCATATGCATAAGTGTATCGGGGAGCGGGATTAACGCAAGGAAAAGCCGCCTCGGTTAAGAGACGGCTTGACGTTATTTTATTCGGGCTTGTCGCCTTCTCCGGGCTCTGCCTTAGGGGCTTCGTCCTTTGCTTCGGGCTCAGGGGTCGGGGCCTCGGGCGCTTCGGGAGCCTCAGCGGGCTGCTCGGGGGCCGGGGGCACGGGCGCTTCGGGCTCCTCAGCGGGCTTGGGCTCGGGTTTAGGCTCTTCCTTCGGGGGCAGGGTGCCGTATTTGCAGAGGTGCTCGATCTCTTCGGCCGTGATGGTCTCTTGGGCCAAGAGGGTCTCGGCGATTAGGATGACCTGATCCTTCTTCTCGGTTAGGAGCTTGCGGGCGTTATCGTGGGCCTCTTCGATGATCTGGCGGACGGCCTTATCGATCTCGAAGGCGATCTGGGTCGAGAAGTTCTTCTGGGTCGAGGTGTAGTCCCTGCCTAGGAAGACGCTTCCGGTGGCTCTTTCATACTGGATCGGGCCGAGGTCGGACATGCCGAATTCGGTGACCATGAGGCGGGCCAAATGGGTGGCCTGCTCAATGTCATTGGAGGCACCCGTGGATACGTCTTCGAAGAAGATCTCCTCGGATGTGCGGCCGCCTAAGAGGCCGGTGATGCGGGCGATAAGCTCGTTCTTGGTCATCAGGAACCGATCGTCCTCAGGGGTCATTAATACATGGCCGCCGGTGTTGCCGCGCGGGATGATCGTGATCTTCTGGACCTTGTCGGAGAAGGGCAGGTTGATGCCGATGACGGCGTGGCCGGCTTCGTGGTAGGCCACCTGCTTCCTTTCCTTGTCGGACATGGATTTGCCGGATTTGGCGGGGCCGCTGATGCGGCGGTCGATCGCCTCATCGATTTCGGCCATGCCGATCTCCTCTTTGTTGCCGCGGACCGCGAGGATCGCTGCTTCGTTCAGGATATTATCGATATCTGCGCCGGTGAAGCCGACGGTGCGCTTAGCTAGCGCGGCATAGTCGACGTTAGAAGCGATCTTCTTGTTCCTGGCGTGGACCTTGAAGATGGCCTCGCGTCCTGCCTTATCGGGGTAAGAGACCGTGATGGTCCTATCGAAGCGACCGGCGCGGCGAAGCGCGGGGTCGAGGACGTCGTCGCGGTTGGTCGCGGCGATCACGAGAATGCCGGAGTTCGGCTCGAAGCCGTCCATCTCGACGAGCAACTGGTTCAGGGTCTGCTCGCGTTCGTCGTTGCCGCCGCCGAGACCGGCGCCGCGCTGGCGGCCGACCGCATCGATTTCGTCGATGAAGATCAAGCAGGGCGCGGTTTCCTTCGCTTTTTTGAACAGGTCGCGGACGCGTCCCGCGCCGACGCCGACGTACATCTCGACAAAGTCGGAGCCGGAGATCGAATAGAAGGGGACGCCAGCTTCGCCGGCGACCGCTTTGGCGAGTAGGGTTTTACCGGTTCCCGGAGGGCCTTGGAGAAGGACGCCTTTGGGGAGCCTTGCGCCGAAACGGGCGTATTTCTTGGGGTCTTTCAGGTACTGGACGAGCTCGACCATCTCGGCCTTCTCCTCATCGCATCCGGCGACGTCGTCGAACTTGACCTTGGTCTGATCGGCGCGCCTGGCGGGCGATTTGTTGAAGTTGAAGGCGGAGTTGTTCATCCCCGAGACCGAGCTATTGAGGCGCGAGAAGATGAAGAATCCGAGGATGACGATGACTAGCGTTGAGATGATCGTCGGTCCCCAGGAATCCCACCAGCTGACCTGGAAGGCATCGGTGACGAGGTAGTAGGAGTTGCTGGCGTAGCTTGAGTAGAGTTCCTTGGTCTCGGCGATCCTCTCGGCGAAGATCGAGGAATAGTAGGCGTGGGTGGCGCTTAAGGTCTCGTTGTCGGAGATGACCGGGGTGACGTAGCCGTCGCCGGATCCGCTCCAATGGGCTTCTTCGATGACGACCGAGAAGTTGTAGGTCCTGACCTTGTTGGTCGCGGAGTCGGTGCCGATGAGGACGCCGTTGACGGTCACGGCCTTATAGCCTTGGGAGACGTTGATGTTGAGGACGTGGGCGTCGAGGTCGTTGTAGGACTTATATTCGTATGAGGCCTTGTGGTTGTCGGCGTCGCTTTTGTCGATCTTGAGCGAATATCCGAGCTCTTCGTCGAGCTGGCCGGCATGCCAGGTGATGCCGTTGTTCATGAAATTGCTCGCGATGAACCAAACCATGCCGAAGACCAGCAAGGCGATGAATATATAGGGTAGGATGAAGCTCAGAATGCTTCTTTTTGGGGCTTTTCCATCATTCATAAATGAGCCTCCTTTCGATGAAATCCGCGCAATGTTAAGCGCAGCATACAAAAATGTACACTATAAACGAATTTATTCAAAGAATAAGCACTGGAATTTAGTCAACTTGGACGTGGAGTTTAAGAATCGATGTGTGGTACTCGCGGAAATTGGTGCGGTATCTCGGCACATAGATGATCTTTCCGTCCTTGTTGACGAACACGGGCCACAGGTAGCGCATCTTGACCGGCATCTTCCAGAAAGAGTAGAGCTGGCGGACGGATTCGAGGTATCCGTGGACGACGTAGTTGTCGGAAGGGAGCGCGGAGCGGATGGTGACGGGGTAGTCGTCGCTAGTGATGCCGCGGTCCTCTGCGCCCATCGTGAAGTCGAGGTCGAACTGGTCGGTGTGAAGGACATCGGGCTTTTCCAGGACGTAGGAATAGGGAAGGGCCTCGAAGTTATTGCCGATCGTGAGGAGATCGTACTCCTTGATGAGGTACGTGTTGCCCTTGAGCTTCATGGTGAGGTTCGGCTGCGGGGCGAGGCAGAGCTTGCGGATTTTGGCGATGTCGTCGGCGCTTAGGGACGGATGGTCCGGGGAAGCGGAGACGAATTTGACGAGGGTCGCGGCGAAGGCATCGGGCGGAAGCGCGATGAGCGCGCGGATCTCAAGTTCCTCACCTTCGGCGATGTCTTCGTCGAAGTCCTTGACGAGCTCAGCGGTCTCAGAGTTGATGGCGTTCATCTCGGCGATCAGGTTCTCGCGGTCGATTTCCGTCATGTGGGCGATGACGTCGCGGCGAATCGGGTTGTTCAGCTCGTTTTCGAATCTCGAGAAAGAGGCGGAATACGGAACGCGGTTCTCGGCGAGGTATTCGAGAAGGTCCTCGCGGGAATAGTGGAGCAGCGGGCGGATGATGAGCATGCCCATGTTGGTCGAGATCTCGGATAGGCCGTATTTGGCGAGCTGCTTGTTCCTCTGCTTCTGGAGGAGGTAGGTCTCGAGGAGGTCGTCCTGCTGATGGGCGATGAGGAGGCCTGCGGCATCGTATTTCGCATACATCGTTTTGAAGAAATCGTAGCGGGTGGTGCGGGCCCAATCGGAGAAGGATTCGCCTTCCTTGATCTGCTTTTCCGCTGGGAGGTCGTTTGCGTCTAACCCCTCAAATCTCAAGCCCTTTTCCTTGCAATAGGCCTTCAGGAGTTCGAAATCCTCGTCGCTTTCGGCGAACTTGTGGTAGTTCAAAGCGCAGACGACGATGTGGGCCTCGGTCTTAAGCAACATGTCGAGCATGGCCATGGAGTCAGGGCCATAAGTGACTGCTGCAAGATAATCGGCGGTGGGGTCAAAATGGTAGGAAATCATGTCAATTCCTTTCTTCAACTACGTCAGAGACGATCTCAAACATCTCTCCCGCGTTTGACTTATTTGCGTAGGGTCGGACTTCCTTGATCAGGACTTCGACGGTGTGGCGGCCTAGGTGAAGGACCAGGCGGTCGCCGTTATCGACTTCCGTGGAGGGCTTGGCAACCTTGCCGTTGACTTGGATGTCGCCGGCGTCGCAAAGCTGCTTCGCGACTTCCCGCCGTTTAACTAAACGGCTGACTTTCAGAAACTTATCGACCCTCATGGATATAAGGATACCACAAATCCCATAAGGGATTAGTCCGTTTTGTAGGTCAGATACACTTTGTGGATCGTCTTGACGATCTTTTCGAGGGCGTCCATCCACTCGCCCTCCTTCTTCACGCAGATCCTTAACTGCTTCTGGACGAACGAGACGCGGAGCACCTTCATCCACGGTATCAGCTTCTCGAACAGGGTCGCGCCGATGCCGTTGATTCTCGAGAAGCGGTCGGACATGTAGATATCGATCTGGTTCGGCAGCTCTTCGATGGACTTGAATTCCTCTTCTTCGGTCAATAGGTCGATGCGTTTTTTCTGGATGAGCAGTTCGACCTCTTTGGGGATTTTTCCATACACGTCCTTCATGTTTTGGCCGAAAACAGCCAACTGCTTATCGTCTTTGACGTCTTCTAGGGCCTGGTA